>JAAEOR010000805.1 GCA_024222895.1 Hyphomicrobiales bacterium
CGCGCTGGTCCACGGCGACGTCAGCCCCAAGAATATCATGATCGGGCCGGGTTCGCTGCCCGTGTTCCTCGACGCCGAGTGTGCCTGGTACGGCGATCCGGCCTTCGATCTCGCCTTCTGCCTCAATCACTTGCTGCTCAAGTCGATTGCAGTACCGGAGGCGTTGTCCCCGCTACTGGCTGCTTTTGACGGGCTGCGCGCCGCCTACATGGATCGTATCGACTGGGAGCCGGGCGAGGCTCTGGAAGCCCGCGCTGCGGCGCTGCTGCCGGGACTGCTGCTCGCCCGGATCGACGGCAAGTCACCGGTCGAGTACATCACCACCGATGACGATCGGGAACGCGTTCGGCGGGTCGCGATTCCGTTGATCGAGACAGCGCCGGCGCGGCTTGAAACGGTGCGCGATGCCTGGGGCGAAAGGATGGGAACTTGACCAAGAGTGCAATTTTGAGGGTTTTCGGGCGGCGGGTCTGGGACTCCCGCGGGCGGCCGACAGTCGAAGCCGAGATCACGCTTGCCGGTGGTGCGGCCGGTCGTGCGATTGCCCCGGCCGGAGCGTCGACCGGTTCCGGCGAGGCGGTCGATCGGCGTGACGGCGGGGCCGCCTTCGGTGGAATGGATGTGGCCGGAGCAGTCGGTGCGGTCAATGGTGAGATTGCCGAAACGCTCAGTGGTCTGGACGCGCTGGATCAGGGACGGATCGACGACACTCTGATTCAACTCGATGGGACAGAGAACAAATCCCGCCTCGGCGGCAACGCGATGATCGCCGTTTCGCTTGCCGTCGCCCACGCCGGCGCCGCTGCACAGGGCGTACCGCTGTGGAAGGCGCTCGCCGGCGATCGCCCCGTTTGCCTGCCTTTGCCGGAGATCCAGTTGTTCGGAGGCGGTGCCCATGCGGCGCGGCGGGTCGACATTCAGGACTTCATGATCATCGCCACCGGCGCC
>JAAEOR010000806.1 GCA_024222895.1 Hyphomicrobiales bacterium
CGGCTTCATGAAGCTGGTCAATGTCGCCGTCCATCCCGATCGCCGGGGCGCCGGACTTGGCAAGGCGCTGCTCACCCTGGCGGACAACGAGGCCAAACGACAGGGCTTTGCCGAGATGCGGTTGAACACCCATTCCGGCATTGAGTCGAACGTGAAGCTTTATGCCCGCCTGGGGTGGATCGAAGTCGAGCGGCAACGGAACGTCGTCGCAATGCGCAAAGCGCTGTGATCCAGGGGGGGGCAAGGGTTGGGATCGGGCGATCATGAACGACGATCGCCGAAAGCCGGCCGAATCAGCGCGGCTCAACCGCGAGCAACGCCTGGCGGCAGCACTGCGCGCCAACCTGCGGCGGCGCAAGGCGGCGGCCGGCAAGCCGGCGGATCCGGCAGCGGAACCCAACGAGGATGCTGACCGGGGCGGTGGCGGATCGGACGATCCGCCTGATCGGTAGCTGACAGTCGCCTTGTACCGGGCGTAATACTCGGCTAGAGCGTTTTCAGGAAAAGTGTCTGCACTTTTCCACCCGGAACGAGCGACGAGTCAGTGTCGACGACCGGAGATCCGATTCAGCCTGAACGGATCGTGGGCTAGACGGGCCAATCCTCCGGTTCCGGAGGTCGGGGACTTTCACACAGCGAGAGAGGCGACGGTTTTATGGATCGCATTCGTATCGTCGGCGGGGCGCCGCTCAATGGCACCATTCCGATTTCCGGCGCCAAGAACGCC
>JAAEOR010000807.1 GCA_024222895.1 Hyphomicrobiales bacterium
AAGCGGAGGAACTGGCGGGAGAGCGGTATGGCGCAACGAAAAGGCATGACCGCGGAAACCTCCGCGTTCTGGTTCATCCTGCCCTGCCTGGCAGTCCTCGCCTTTACCTCGCTCTATCCGGCCGTCTTCGGCCTGGGCGTCTCGTTGACCAACTGGAACTGGGGCAACCAGCTCGACTTCGTCGGACTCGACAACTATCGCCTGCTGTTCACCGACGCCGAGTTCTGGACCGTCCTCAGGAACACCATCGTCTTTGCAGTGGCGGCGACACTGATAGAAGTCGCTCTCGGCTTCTACCTGGCGGTTCAGGTCGACAAACTGGCGATCCGCACCGACGTGCTGCGTGCACTCCTGATGATGCCGCTGATGGTGTCGGGGATCGTCGTGGCGCTGATGTCGAAGGTGATGTTCGACCCGTTTCTCGGCGTCATCAACTATCTTGCCAGCTTTCTCGGGCTCGGACCGTCGGCCTTCTACGGGGCGGCGGCGACGGCCATGCCGAGCATCGTCGCCGTTGACGTATGGTGGCAGACCGCCTTCGTCTTCATCATCATGCTCGCCGGATTGAAAGGCCTGCCCCGGGACCCGGTCGAGGCGGCCCAGGTCGAGGGCGCCGGAGCGTTCACGATTTTCTGGCGCATCAAGGTCCCGCTGCTGCGGCCGCTGCTCATCACTATTGTGGTCATTCGCTCCATCGACACCCTCAAGGTGTTTGACATCGTGTTCGGCACCACCGGCGGCGGCCCGGGTCTGTCGACCGAAGTCGTCCAGACCTATGTTTACCGAACCGCCTACAGCTTCCAGCAGATCGGCAAGGCAATGGCGGTGATGGTGATCTTCTCGATTGTCATCCTGGCGATCTCCCTTGTCCTGCAGAGATTTCAAGAGGATCGGGGCGGCGGGAAGAGGGCCCGATGAGCGCCCGTGCCACCACTCAGACGCTCTCGCACGCGTGGGCTTATGTCTTCACCGGGGCGATGGTGCTGCTCAGTCTGTTTCCGGTCTATTGGGTGCTCACCGTCTCGCTCAAATCACGCAAGGACGGACTCGCCAACCCGCCACTGTGGATCTTCGACCCGATCGTCGACAACTACATCAAGCTGTGGGAACACGGCAGCTTCAAATACACATTTCTGAACTCTGTCATCATCACGCTCATCGGCGTGGCGCTGTCGCTGGCGATCGCCCTGCCAGCCGCCTATGCAGTCAGCCGGCTCCGGGTCCGCGGCGCACGCTGGATCAACCTCTGGCTGATCCTTGCATACATGCTGCCGGAGTTCCTGTTCATCATTCCGATGTTCTCGCTCTACCAATGGACCGGGCTCTACGACACCCATATCGGTCTGGCGCTGATCTATCAGGTCCATGCACTGCCGTTGTCGATCTGGCTGCTCTCCTCGTTCTTCCGAGAGATCAACCCGGCCATCGACGAGGCGGCGCGGCTCGAAGGCTGCAGCCAGTGGCAGGTGCTTACCCGGATCTACATCCCCTGTGCATTGCCGGGCGTGGTGGCCACTGCAATTCTCAACGCGATATGGATGTGGAACGAACTGGCAATCGCCCTGGGGCTGACGTTCTCGCGCGCCGAAACCGTCACCCTCGGCGTTACCAGTTTCCGCGGCTATGCCGCACTGGACTGGGGTGCGATGACCGCGGCCTCGATCATTGCAATCATTCCGATGTTCGTCTTCGCGGTCTTTGCCCAGAAACACATCGTCAAGGGACTCACCCTCGGCGCGGTCAAGGGATAGGACATGGCATTCAGCGAATCCGACGTTCCGCAATTCGACACCGTCTTTGGGCGCAACCTGCTGGCCGAGGCGCCGGACTTCGTTGCAACGCCGATCCTGGTCGTCACTATGGATGACCTCTGGCCGATGTTTCGCGATGTATTGCCGGACGCCAAAGTTTACTTCGTCGAATCGATGGAGCGGGCCCGGCTCGAGGCGGACCTTGATGTCGCGGCCGACGTCAGGTCGATCGTTGGCCTGGGCGGCGGCCAGGCGATTGATGCAGCCAAGTATTTTGCCTGGCGCGCCGGCAAGCCGCTGTTCCAGTTTCCCACCTCCCTGTCCGTCGACGCCGTGTTCGGACACCGGGCGGGTGTCCGCGAAGACAGCCTGGTGCGGTATGTCGGCTGGGCGGTGCCCGAGTCGGTCTATATCGACCTGGACATCATCGAGTCGGCACCGCGCCAGCTCAATCTCGGCGGACTCGGGGACGTCTTCTGTTTCATCACCGGCGTGATGGATTGGCGCTACGCCACGGCAAAAGGAAAGTGCGAGGCCAAATGGCCTTACGACGAGTCGCTCGCAGCCATCTCGTTGGCGAAAGCGCAAGCCGCCCTGGATGCGATGGACGACATCCGTGCCCTCAACGATCGGGGCGTTGCCGTCATGGTCGACGCATTGCGATGGGGCGGCGCCTCCTACCACGCAGCCGGTTGGAACCCGCGCCACATCGAAGGCGTCGAGCATTTCATCTTTTATGCGTTGGAGGCCGGAACCGGGAGGAAGTTCTTGCATGGGCAAGCCGTCTGTCTGGGCCTGGTCCTCGGTTGTATGATGCACGACCAGCGCGCCGACGAGATGCTCGCGGCGGTCCATTCCGTCGGCATCGACATCCGGCCCGAGGCGATGGCAATCAGCTGGGACGATGTCGGCCGGGCAATGAAGACGCTCCGCGCCTTCGTTCGGGAAGAAAAACTCGCCTACGGCATCGCCCACGATTTTGAAGTCACCGATGCGTTTCTCGAAACGGCGCGCGCAAAAATCGAAGGAGCCTACGGTCCATGGACACAGTGACCCGACCCGAAGACAAAGGCGGCGGGACGGTTGAGGCGCGGCTGGCCGATCTCGGAGTTGAACTGCCGATCGTGCCGGCGGCGATCGGCAGTTTCGAGCTGGGCGCCATTGACGGAGGCACGCTGATTCTCTCTGGTCAGGGGCCGCTGATGGAGAACGGTGAGCTTGCCAAGGGCAAGGTTGGCGAAACCGTTACCGTCGAGGACGCCTATGTCCACGCCCGGCGGACCGGCCTGGTCCTGATCAGCGCGATGCGCACCGTGCTTGGCGATCTTGACCACGTCCGTCGCATCGTGCGGATCTTCGGCATGGTGAACGCGACGCCGGACTTCAGCGATCATCCAAAGGTCATCGACGGCTGCTCGGACCTCATGCATCAGGTCTTTGCCGAGCGGGGACGCCACGCCCGCTGTGCCATCGGAGTCGGTTCGCTGCCCGGCGGCATCTCCGTCGAGATCGAGGCGACGGTCGCGATTTCCCCAGGCCGGGAGCCGAGTGCGTGACCGATATCCGATTTGAAGCTGTGTCGAAGCGCTATGCGGACTCCGTCGAAGTCATCCGCGACCTCAACCTTCATGTCGCGGACGGGGAGCTTATGGTGCTGGTCGGGCCATCGGGGTGCGCCAAGTCAACCACATTGCGCATGATCGCAGGCCTCGAATCGATCAGCGCCGGCGATCTGTGGATCGGCGGCGACAGGGCCAACCGCTTGCCGCCGGCCGAACGCAACATCTCGATGGTTTTTCAGTCCTACGCGCTGTTCCCGAACATGACCGTTCGCGGCAACCTGTCCTTCGGCATGCAGATCCGAAAGCAATCCCGAAGCGACACTGAACGCGAAGTCGGCCGTGTCGCCGACATGCTGGGGCTCTCGCCGCTGCTTGACCGAAGGCCACGCCAGCTTTCCGGCGGTCAGGCCCAGCGAGTCGCCCTCGGGCGGGCAATGATCCGGCGCCCTTCGGCCTTTCTCTTCGATGAACCGCTGTCGAATCTCGATGCGGAGCTGCGTGTCCAGATGCGTGGCGAGATCAGCCAGATGCAGAAGGCGCTC
>JAAEOR010000808.1 GCA_024222895.1 Hyphomicrobiales bacterium
ACTGCACTTTCACAGAATCCATGTACGTGCGGGGCCTCACAGCACAATGCACTACAAAAAAACAATCTGGAGTTGTACATGACGGCTCCTCTCGTGGACCTGCTGCCAGGCAGACAAAGGTAAGGGCTAAGATTTAAAGTATCAGCCGTAAATGAGAAAGTATCATATTGAAGGCCACAGGTACCTACCCCAAGCTCCACTCACACATAGCAAAAAATGTCTATAAATCCGTTTTCCGCAGATAGCCTGTAGTTGGGAGCAAAGAGGAAGACCTCATGATTGTAGCTCACTGTATTAGCATGTAATAGTGTGTTACATTGTAGGTGGTATTTGTACTACTGTGGCGAGGTGGCAACTTTAGCATGAATTCTGCGTGAGATGCAAGACATGCCATATCCAAATAGACCTAATCTGCTGTAATAAATCAACACCTTAGCATTGTAAGCCAGCCTACCCTATTTAGTTAGTCTGTGCTATGCCGCTTCTCCTAGTTTCCCCCCTACCACTCTAGCAGA
>JAAEOR010000809.1 GCA_024222895.1 Hyphomicrobiales bacterium
AAAAGCGATGAGCCGCCCAAAGCCGTGGCGGTAACCGCGCCGGCGCCGGTCACCTTGAGGAAATAGCGCCGATCCATCGTCGGCATGCCTGTCTTCTCGCTGTCGTGCTTCATGATGAGGTCTACTCCCTTTGTTGAGCCCTGCCGTTTCACCGACAGGGAACCGTTTTCATCGTTGCCGCCTGGCTCAGGCCCACTTTGGGCCTGCACAGTCTATCACGCCTCCCATCCCGCCCATTTCTTGCCGATCAGGAAGAACGTGACATAGATCAGAATTCCAAGTGTCGACAGGATCAGGATAACAGCAAAGAACTGCGGCATCCTGATCATTGAGGAGAATGTCGTCAGTCGATTGCCGAGACCAAAACCACCACCGACCATTTCCGCGCCGACCGCAGTGAGCAAGCCGAAGATTGCACCAATCATCAAGCCGACGATGATCATCGGCAGCGCCATTGGCACGCGGATCTTGAGGAATATCTGCAGGGTGCTGGCGCCAAAGGACCGTGCGAGCGCGATCTTGGCGAGGTCGACACGCCGGAACCCGGTTGCCGCGTTGATCATGACCATCGGACCGGAGGCAAGCGCCACGGCAATAATCCGCGGCGTATAACCAAACCCAAAATTGAGAATGAGCAGCGGCACCAGCGCCAGCATCGGGGTGGTCACAAGCATGAGAATGTAGGGTGCGATGATCTTTTCGGCGAACGGAAACTGGGTGATGACAGCTGCAAGGATCAGCCCGACCGATGCTCCGATCGCATACCCGGAGAACAGTTCCACCAGGGTGTGAATCAGATGGGGGAAGATGAACTGAAAATCGGTCACCAGCGCGACAGCGATGGAGCTTGGTGGCGGCAGCACGAACTGGGGCACCTCGAAGACCCTGATCAGAACCTCGGCGCCACCGACGACGACCACGGCGACCGCGATGATCGCGAAAATCTCCATCGCCGAGCGGCGACCACCCCGCCCCCGAAACGCCGACAGGTTGGTGACACCGACGCCCTGCCCTCCTGCCGGTTTTGCCTCCCCGAAGGTTGGAATCTTGTCACCGAGTTCCCGGTCAACCATCGGCGGTTTCCACCATGTTGTTATCCTCCAGCGCTGGTTTGCCCACGCCGGCGGTCGCAGCGCCCGGTTGGTACTCGATCTCCGCCTTGATCTCGTTGACCAAATCGAAGACCTCACGGGTCGCCATCAGATCCAGCGAGCGCGGCCGCGGAAACGAGATGTCAAAAATCTTGGCGAGGCGGCCCGGACGCGCGGCCATCACGAAGACCCGATCGGAGAGGAACACCGCCTCGGCGATATTGTGGGTGATGAAAACGATGGTCTTGCGGGTCTCCAGCCAGATTTCCTCGACCAGCAGGTTCATCTCATCACGGGTGAACGCATCGAGAGCGCCAAACGGTTCGTCCATGAGAAGCACGGAGGGATTGAAGGACAGCGCCCGGACGATCGCGGCCCGCTGCTGCATGCCGCCCGACAGCTCCCGGGGAAACTTGTTGCCGAATCCATCGAGGCCGACGCGATTGAGAAGCTTGTCAATCCGCTCGCTGTCCGGCGGCCTCCGCTTGATCTCGAAGGGAAGCTGGATGTTGCGGGTCAGATTCCGCCACGGCAGCAAATTGGCTTCCTGAAATACCATGCCAATCTGTTCGTGCGGCCCGGTCACCTGCTCGCCATCAAGGATCACCGTACCACTCGTCAGCGAATGGAGACCCGCCATGGACCACAGAAGGGTCGTCTTGCCGCAGCCAGACGGACCGACCACACAGGCGAATTCGCCGTCGTTGACGGACATGGAGTAATTGTCGAGGGCGTGGAGTGGGCCGGATTGGGTGTCGTAGTACTTCGTCGCATTGTCGACAATCAGCTTCGGCTGCCCAGAGGCGTTCATACGCGTCCACCCCGGACCGTGTCCGAGCGACGTGCCCGATTACTGGAATCGTCGGTAATTGGTCGACTCGCGTTCACGACACCTCCCGTGCCCCGGACAATGGCTTCAAATTGCGGTCAAGCCAAAGCTCGCCAGCAATTTCCGCCGGATTGCGTGTAAGTATCTTCCACGATTCTACAATTTGCAAGGCAGATCGGCAGAATTCCAAGCATCACGTTTTGGACAAGCCGCTTTTATTGTGTAAGTTTCCAACACAACGGTCAAAGGTAAGCGAGAGGGACGTCCGGGTCATGGCCGAGCATGCAATCTACACCTACGCTTGGGACCTCGCCAATCTGGGTGTCGACCAGGCTGTTGACGACTTCCGCAGCCGCGGCCTGAACACCGTGACGATGGCCAGCGCCTACCATGCCGGCAAGTTCATGCGGCCCCAGGGCCGGAACGGCAAGGTCTATTTTCCGGAAGACGGGACGATCTATTTCCGGCCGGCGATGGAGCGCTACGGCGAAATCAAGCCCGCGCAATATTCGGGTTTGCGGGAACAGGATGCCCTTGGCGAGCTATGCGGTCGCAGCGACATCAGCGTCAATGCCTGGCTCGTGCTCATGCACAATTCCCGGGTTGGCACCGCCTATCCTGACGTGACCGTCGCCAACGCCTTTGGCGATCGTTTCATCTACAGCCTCTGTCCCGCCGCGCCGGCATCGCGGGAGTACGCTCTGGCGCTGTGCAGCGACGTGACCGAGTCCTACGCACTCAGGCGCATCGCTCTGGAGACACCAGGCTACCTCCCCTTTGTTCATGGCTATCATCACGAGTTTGGGCTTGTCCGCCAGAACCCGTGGCTCAACAACCTGCTCGGTCTCTGTTTCTGCGAGCACTGCTG
>JAAEOR010000810.1 GCA_024222895.1 Hyphomicrobiales bacterium
CGGCCTCGGCATCGACGACATCGACGACGCGGTGATCGGCCAGCATCTGCAGCCCGGTGCGGCCGGCATCTGGGAGCCGACCGACCAGTGGGACGACGAGTGGTCGTGGGACAGGACGTGGAGTTGAGCGCTCGTTTGAGCGCAAACTACGGCTCAAACGTTTTGCGTCCGTCGAGGCGCGCGTACCGCGCGCACCTCAGGATGAGGTTGATGGAGTTGCTCGTGCCCGATGCGGATTACGATCTCAAGCCCACACCATCGGCCTCATTCTGAGGTGCGAGGGCGGAAGCCCGAGCCTCGAAGAACGCACTGCGTCACCGTCTATTTCAATCCCGCGCCGCGTCCATCAACTTGCGAACCGCACTCAAGACAGGGGTGATCTGGACGATTGACCCGGTGTCGATCTCAGCCGCGAGCTTGTCCACATCGCCAGCCAGTCGGCCGATCGCGGCATCACGGAAGTCGCGCCCCGCCCCGGTGATCCACACCTGTTTCGAGCGGCCGTCCTCCGGATTGCGCCGTATCTCGACGAGATCTCGCTTTTCCAGACCGGCAAGCGTGTGGGTCATGGTCGTCTTCGGCACCTGAAACGCGTCAGCCAGTTTCAGCGGTGTCTGGCCGTCGCGCACGCGAATCAGATGGTTGAGAACGCCGAAATGGGCGACCGTCACGCCCCCCGGCAGCCGCGACTGAAACAGCGCGGAGGAAAGCTGGCTGATGATTCCGATCTCGTTGAAGAACGCAAAGAACACGGCAAGGGTATCTGTCGTGTCGGTCTCGTGATCGATCGCGTCATCCATTCATTATCTTCGCCTCAAGCGGCCAGCGCGGCGTACGCGGCGTCGCCGGACCATAACCGAGCCGTCCCAGCATCTGAACCGTCTCGCCGGGTTGGGCGAGAAGGTCATGGGCAGTTGCATAGTGCACTGCCATCTCCGGATATTCCTGGAGGGCCTGAGAGACCGGGTGCAGGGCGAGGCCGAGCCCGGTTGTCGTCAGGTTCAACCGCAGCCAGCGACGGCCTGCCTCGATCTGGTCTTCGCGCGTGTTGCCGGCGGTGCGGACCACGGCGTAGGC
>JAAEOR010000811.1 GCA_024222895.1 Hyphomicrobiales bacterium
GGTTCGTTCGATGCGGGCAAGGATGCCGGTTCGGCGATCAGCGACGTCTGTTGTCATTGTCTATTTCGTCCGCGGTTCGCTCTCGCTTCGGGAGTTCGGGGTTGTCTAGTCGCTCTTGCGCGCCGCCTTGAGTTGATAGAGCGCCTCCAGCGCCTCGCGCGGCGTCAGCTCGTCCGGCTGGATCGTATCAAGCAACGCCTTGATCGGATCCGCCTCCGGAGCGGCGCTCCGGGAAACCGCCGCCGCCGAAAACAGCGGCAGGTCGTCGATCAGCGTCTGCACCGGCGATTGGCGATCCGTCTCCTCCAGCTGGTCGAGGACTTCACGGGCCCGCGACACGACGGCTGCCGGCAGGCCGGCAAGCTTGGCGACCTGGATGCCGTAGGACCGATCGGCTGAGCCGGCAGCGATCTCGTGCAGAAAGACGACATCGCCCTGCCATTCCTTGACCCGGACCGTGACATTGCGCAGCCGCGGCAGCCGTTCGGCCAGGGCAGTCAGCTCGTGATAATGGGTGGCGAAAAGGGCTCGACTGCAGTTCACCTCATGCAGATGCTCCACTGCCGCCCAGGCGATCGACAAGCCGTCGAAGGTTGCCGTGCCACGCCCGATTTCATCAAGAATGACCAGGGATCGCGGGCCGGCCTGATTGAGGATTGCCGCGGTTTCGACCATTTCGACCATGAATGTCGAACGGCCGCGAGCGAGATCGTCGGCGGCTCCGACCCGGCTGAACAGCCGGTCGACAATGCCGACTCGTGCCGCCCTGGCCGGCACATAGGCCCCGATCTGGGCGAGGATAGCGATCAGCGCATTCTGCCGCAGGAAGGTCGACTTGCCCGCCATGTTCGGCCCGGTCACCAGCCAGATGTGACCGGCATCGCCGGCATCCTCAGGGCCAAGCGCGCAGTCATTGGCAACGAAGCTCTGGCCTTCGGCACGCAGGGCCTGCTCGACGACCGGGTGCCGGCCACCATCAATCGTGAAGGCAAGGGAATCGTCCACCACCGGTCGGCAATAGTCCTCCGCATCGGCCAGAACCGCAAAACCGGCCGTCACATCGAGGACCGCCAGCGCGTCCGCGGCCCGGCGAATGGCATCGACGTTGGTTTCCACCGCATCGGCCAGCTCGTCGAAGACCGCCAGCTCGATGGCAAGCGACCGTTCGCCCGCCCCGGCAATCTTCGCTTCGAGAGCACCGAGTTCGGTGGTCGAGAACCGGACCGCGTTGGCCATCGTCTGGCGATGGATAAAGCGGCCGTTGAGCGGTGCCTGCAGCATCCTCTCCGCATGGCCGGCACCGACCTCGACGAAGTAGCCGAGCACGTTGTTATGGCGCACCTTCAGGGAGCGGATCTCGGTCTCCGCCGCATAGTCCGCCTGGAGACCGGCGATGATCCGCCGGCTCTCGTCACGAAGCTGCCGTGCCTCATCGAGGTCACTGCGACAGCCGTCGCGGATGAATCCACCATCGCGCTTCAAATGCGGCAGATCGTCGGCCAGGGCCGCATCCAGCCGCGCGGTGAGATCATCGGGGACCGAGCCAAGCGACTCGGCCGCCAAGGCGATCGCCTTCGCACGCCCATCGGAGGCAAGACGCGTGGCGAGGCGCCGGGCAACCGCCAGCCCGTCACGAATGGCAGCGAGATCGCGGGGACCGCCGCGATTGAGCGTCAGCCGCGACAGGGCGCGGACCATGTCAGGGGCGGCCGCGAGATCGTCGCGCAAGGCGGTGCGCAGCGCCACATCCGCCAGCAGAGCCTCCACCGCGTCGAGACGTTCGGTGATTTCCTCGCGCGCGGTCGACGGGCCGGCCAGACGCTGGGCCAGCAGCCGGGCGCCGGCGCCGGTGACGGTGCGATCGATTGCGGCGACCAGACTGCCCCGCCTTTCGCCGGAGAGAGTTGCCGTCAGCTCCAGATTGGTCCGGGTCGCAGCGTCGATGAGCAGGACGCCGCCGACGGCTTCGGCCGAGGGTGGCATCAACGGCGGCCGCTCGCCGATCTGGGTCTTCGCGACATAGGCGAGCACTGCGGCACCGGCGGTCAGCTCCGCTCGCGTAAAATCGCCGAAGCCATCCAGCGAGGAGACTTCGAAATAGTCGGCGAGTCGGCCGGCAGCCGTGGCGCCATCAAAAAGCGCCGCCGCGATCGGCGTTACCGCCATCGGCAATCCTCGCCAGAAGCCGCCCAGCGCCGGGTCCGTGAACACCGGTTCCGCGACCAGGATCTCCTGCGGCTCGATGCGGGCCAGATCGGCGGCCAGGGTCGTCGATGTTCCAGTCGCCAACCGGAACTCGCCGGTCGAGATATCGATCCAGGCAAGGCCAAACACGTCGTCACCATCGGCGGCGCCGCCGCGCTGACGCGAAACCGCGGCGAGATAGTTGTTGCGGCCGGGCGACAGCAGCGCGTCCTCGGTCAGCGTGCCGGGAGTCACCAGCCGTACGACGTCGCGCTGGACGACCGCCTTGCCGCCGCGCTTGCGCGCCTCGGCCGGGTCCTCCGTCTGCTCGCACACGGCAACCCGATGTCCGAGCGCGATCAGCTTCTGCAGATACTGATCGGCTGCGTGGACCGGCACGCCGCACATGGGGATGTCGGCGCCGCTGTGCTTGCCCCGCTTGGTCAAGGTGATACCGAGCGCCCGCGACGCCACTTCGGCGTCGTCGAAGAACATCTCGTAGAAGTCGCCCATCCGGTAGAACAGCAGGCAATCCGGATTGGCCCCCTTGATCTCGAGATACTGGGCCATCATCGGCGTCACCGCCGTCGACTGCGATGGCTTGCCCGCCGTTGGCGATGCGCGACTGTTCATGGCGACGGACGTTAGCCGATGACGCGAGCGAGCGCGACGGCGGAAACCCGGGTTGGGTCACCGTCTCATCGATCTATCCACAGGCACGGTAACGGAGTTGCGCCGACGGCCTGGGGACCGGAACCGTGAGGTGATGATAGCCACCAGGCACGGACGTCGGTGGAATGGACAGCGAGCTCCCGATGAGCGATGACAAGTGCAGGATATCGAGCTTGGCCGCGCCAATGGGACGGCGACAACACGCTCATCGGCACTGGAGGAACACAGCCCGTGCGATCAGGAGTGCTTCGCGCCGGTCTGCTGGCGGTAATGTTGACCCCCGGTTGGGCCGTAGCCGGTGCATCGGCGTCGACCGCCCCGCTTCTGGCCGACAACCGGGACCGCGCGAACGCCCTGCACCCGGACCGCCAGATCGAACTGCTGGAAAAGAAGATCGGCCAGATGCTGCTGATCGGCTTTCCCGGCCAACGGCCGGGCGATGCCTGGCCACGCCGGGCGGCAGCGATGATCGCCCAAAGCCGGATCGGCGGGGTCATCCTCTTTGGCCACAATGTCCGCAATCCCGCCCAATTGAAGCGCCTGACCGACGCCTTCGCCAGTGCCGGCGGACCACCCCCCTTCATCGCCGTCGATCAGGAGGGCGGCCGCATCCAGCGGCTCAACCGCCGCAAGGGCTTTACCCGCCTGCCGTCGGCCAAGTCGATCGCGTCGGGCAGCCTCTGCGACGCCCGCGCCGCCTTCTGGGCGACCGCGCGGGAACTTGCGTCCTTCGGTATCAACATCAATCTCGGCCCGGTGGTCGACCTCAACATCAACCCACGCAGCCCCGCCATCGGCCTCCTCGGCCGCAGCTACGGCGCCGATCCGGAAACGGTGGTCGCCTTTGCTGATCAGTTCGTATCCACCCACGCCCTGGCCGGCGTGCTGACGGCGCCCAAACACTTCCCGGGACACGGTTCGGCCGTCCGCGACCCCCACCATCGGGTCGTCGACATCACGGCGACCTGGCGCCCGGAGGAGCTTCAGGCATTCGAGCGTCTGTCGGCTGCGGACGGGGTTGCGATGATCATGGTGGGTCACCTGATCCATCCGCGGTTCTCCGACGGCGATCGGCCGACCAGCCTGTCGCGTCGGACAATGACGGAGGTCCTGCGCCGATCGCTCGGTTTCGACGGCCTGATCGTCACCGACGATCTCGGCATGGATGCCATCACCGAGCGCTATGGCCCGGAAGAGGCCGCGATCATGGCCGTGCGCGCCGGTGCCGACGTGCTCATCTACGCCAACCAGGCGGACAATGGCAGATTGGTCGAGTCGGTGATTGCCGCGGTCGCCGGCGCGGTCGCGGCCGGACGCATACCGGAATCGGCCATCGACCGATCCTTCGGCCGGATCATGGCGGCGAAGCAGGCCCTTCGCCGACCGGGCTTTCTCAAACGGGCTGCGAACGACGACAACCAGGACATGCCGAAGCCAACTACTGCACCGATAGCGGGCTGGTTCCCGCCCGCGGACGTCGCTGCCCTGACATCCCGGGTATGTGCGGAACCCCCCCAATCCCGCGGCGACGGGTGAACCGCCGACCGTACGGCGCCATAATTGTGTCAACAGTCGGGGGACAGTCTATAATCCATCCAGTTATCCGGGAGGTCCGACATGTCGAAAATCGCCTTGGTACTGATTTCTGCCTGCCTGCTGTCCACCCCGCTCATGGGTCAGGCGGCCCTGGCGGCCGACGAGGACATTGGCATCATCCGCGAACAGGCCGGCAGCCTGCCGCATGACGAGGCGCTGAAACTTCTCGGCGAGACGCTGGGCTCAAGCATCGAAGCAACCCAGTCCGATCCGAGCATTCCCCAGATCCTGGAGGCTCTGGAGACCAACATCGAAGCGACCCGCCGGATTCGCGATATGGTCGCCGAAGAGGGAACGGTCGACGAAGCGCAGATCGCCGAGATCGCGAGCGAAATCGCAACCATCGCCAAATCGTTCCGGGCGATTGCCGCCCTGGCGCCGGAGGTCTTCGAACGGCGCTATGCCGAACTGTCGGACATCGACGCCATCGGCCAGGAGGTGGGGTTCCGCATTGCCGATGCAAACTCGCGAATGGCGTCGTTGCGTGAGAACAATAGCGAGATCGACCAGTATCTTCGCGCCGAGACCCTGTCGCAGCGGGAGATCGAAAAACTCCGCCTGACGCGCCAGGCGAACGACGCGGAAATTCACAGCCTCGAAGCGGCCGTTGCGGCCTGGGGCTATTTCTCTGAGCGGCATGTCGATGTGATGAACCGGCTCGGCGATCAGTCGGAGAATCTGGATGTCTTCTTTCACGCGCTGAGGGAGAACGCCCGGGTCTACGGCGCTGCCGCCAGCACTCTCAACCTTGCGAGTTCGCTGAAGGGCGCGCTCTCCGACCTCGGCAGCGTCGAAAACCTCGATACACTTCGGACCGAACTGGTGCGTTCGTGGAGCGACCTGATGGAGATCGTCGACGAGGTGAATGACGGCCTGCGGCTCCAGCCGGGCATGTAGGCCATGCGCCGTCTCATCGTCGTCGTCGTGCTTGCGGCCGGCTTCGTCGGTTTATGGTGGCTGGCCGACGATGGCCGACTTCGCGAGCGGCTGGTGGGGTTCAGCGAGCAGGTCCTGAACCGGGCGACCGGAGAGCCACCAAGTTGGGGCGACGTGGCCGAACGTGTCGGTGCGTTCGCCAGCGAGGAACGCGACCTCAAAGAGACCGTGGGTTCGCTGGGTGGCGGACCGGACTCGTCGGACGAGGCGGCGCCGAAGACCGAGGGACCCGACGAATAGGGCCGCGGCTCTTCGCACCGCCCCCTCCGACGACGCTTCGCGTCGCCACCTCCCCCACAAAAAAGTGAGGGAGGATTGGCATATCTTTCACTGCCTAGGCGCGGCGATGCAACGGCATTCCTCCCCCGATTTCGGCTAACGCTTGCACGCGTCTCCGAGCCTTCTTGGATAAGCGGGCCTTTCAGGGGCCTCCGCACAACGGTGCAACGGCGATCCTCCCCCGCGCTTTGCGGGGGAGGTGGCAGCCGAATGGCTGGCGGAGGGGGCGTTGGGACGCCGAC
>JAAEOR010000812.1 GCA_024222895.1 Hyphomicrobiales bacterium
ACGAAACGGTGAAGCCAGTGACGCCCGTCGCGTTCCTACTACCCATGTCGATCTGCTCGATGCTTACGGCATCACGCATCTGGTCGACGATCTTGGTTGGTGCCGGTCGGTCGTCTGGCGGCCCGTAGAGAGAATACTTGCCGGCGATCTGGAGCAGGTTGTCGCGGGTCATCAGACGCTGCTGGATGGCGTGTATCCGCTCGAGAGCGTGGGCGGTGACCGTCGGTGAAACGAGAGCGGTCGGGATCTGTTGCGACTCCACGAGGATCACCGCACTGGCTTCGTAGATCTTCGGCATCCTGTTGGCGACAAGGACTGCGACGGCAACGATTACGATCGTCGGGACGAGAAAATAAAGGTATCGCCTGCGCAGAACGCCGAGGTAGATCCTGATGTCAAAGTCCTGGTTCATTGTGGCCACTCGATAGTCGCGGAGCTTGGGAGACAACCTCGTTCTGAACGACGTCCGGGACCCTTGCGGCGGTTTCGGAGTCAGAACTCAGTTCGTCCAGCATTTGCCCGGCCCGGTCAGCTAGAGGACTCCGCGGCGGAGCCAGCGCGACCGCTCGCATCAGGACCTCGGTCGCCTGATCGTCCTGCCCCAGGGCCTTGAGGACCATTCCATAGTGGTACTGGACCTGTCCGATGTCGGAGAGTTGGCCGGCGGCATTTCGCAGGAGCGGCAGAGCAGATTCGTGATTGTCACGAAGGAATTCGATCCAACCCAGGGTATCTACGAAATGAGGGATATCGGACGTCCGGAAGCGCGCTGCGATCGTGTAGGCCCGATCGAGTGTTTCCGGTTCACCGCTGATTTTCGACAGGTTCACCGCCAGGTTGTTGGCGATGAGAGAAGACTTCGGGTTGATCGCCAACAGAGCTTCGTACTCGGCGATCGCCGCCTCGATGTGACCGTTACGCTCCAGCAGCATAGCGAACTGGGTGCGGAGCCCGATGGACTCGCTGTTGTCGCCGAGGCCTTCGCGAACCGCGATCTCAGCGTCGTCGAGTCGCCCCTGGCGCATCAGGAACCCGACAAGCGCCTCATGGCTGCCAGGGTCGCTCGGGCTTACCGCAACCGCCTGACGGAACGCATCCTCGGCCGTTTCCGGTTGATCGGACTCCTCCTCAATCAACCCCATCAGGACGTAAGCCTTAGCATCTGCCGGAGACGCCTTGAGCACCTCTGTGAGCAGAGCCATCGCCTCGTCGGTCTTTCCGACGCTGGCGTAACCGCTCGCCAGCCGCGTCAGCAGCGCCGGATCGTCTTCGGCTCGGACAAGCGACGCATTGAGGATATCAACACCCTCGTCGATCCTGCCCAGGCCGGCCAGCGCCGCCACCTTGATCGTCTCTGTCTCGGCGATGTCGGCATCTTCAGCCGGCCGAATCGAGTTGGCGACCTCATAGGCTCCGACAAAGTCTCGCCGGTTGAGCTTCAGATTCGCGAGTTGGCGGAGAGTTTGCCAATCACCCGCGGGGGCCTGTTCAAGGACCCGTTCCGCTTTGTCGGTTTTGCCGTACCGCAAGAGAAACTCCGCCATCCGGCGGCTGGCTTCGGCGCGCCAAACGTCAATGTGCATCGCTCGCGAATATTGCTCCTCCGCCAGTTCGACTGAACCAAGGCGTTCGTATGCGTCGGCAAGAAGCAGAAGCGCGCTTCCCGAATCGGGGGCCTCGTTGCGGACAGCAAGCAGGTAGCTAACGGCTTCTCGGATTTGCCCGTCGGCCAGATA
>JAAEOR010000813.1 GCA_024222895.1 Hyphomicrobiales bacterium
CAACCAGGCTTGCGTCGAATTGGTTGCCCTGGCTCAGCGCCCAGGCCAGAAGTTTGGCGGTGCCGTTGATCGCCGGACCCTCTTCGTCGCCGGTAATCATCAGCGAGATTGTGCCGAGTGGCGGCCCCGCATCCCCAAGGAGATGTGAGACGCCGGCAAGGAACGCCGCGATGCCGCCTTTCATGTCAACCGCGCCTCGACCATAAAGCGCGCCGTCGCAGACGTCCGCTGCAAACGGCGGATGACTCCACAGAGCGGTATCGCCAGGAGGAACGACATCGGTATGACCGACAAACACCACATGCGGTGGACGTGAACCGATCCGTGCGAAAAGGTTCTCGACATCCGGCGTTCCAGGCTCGGAGAATACCAGCCGTTCGGTCGCAAACCCCAGGGACGAAAGGGTATCGGAGAGATAACGCAATGCTCCACCCTCCGTCGGCGTGACCGATGGGCAGGCGATCAGAGCCTTGAGGCAGTCGACAGGGTCGAGGACGGCAGATTGCATCGCCGGTGTTCTATCGCTGCCATGGCGCGCTTCGTCAACCGGACTTCGGCGACGATCAAGCACACCCGGCCTAATCCCGCAGCAGGTCGTTAATCGAAGTCTTGGCGCGGGTCTGCTCATCAACCTGTTTGACGATGACGGCGCAGTAGAGCGACGGGCCGTAGTCCTTACCCGGCATGGGTTTACCCGGCAGGCTCCCCGACACGACGACCGAATAGCGTGGCACCCGGCCCATGTGGATCTCACCGGTCGCACGATCGACGATCCTGGTCGACGCGCCGATGAACACACCCATCGAGATTACTGATCCTTCGCCGACAACCACACCTTCGACAACTTCGGACCGCGCCCCGATAAAACAATTGTCCTCGATGATCGTCGGTCCGGCCTGCAACGGCTCAAGCACGCCGCCGATGCCGACTCCACCGGAGAGATGAACGTTCTTGCCGATTTGCGCGCAGCTTCCCACTGTCGCCCAGGTGTCGACCATGGTTCCGGAGTCGACATAGGCGCCGAGATTGACGAATGACGGCATCAGGACGACCCCGGGCGCGACATAGGCCGACCGACGAACGATGCAGTTCGGCACGGCGCGAAATCCCGCCTGGTCAAACTCGGTATCTCCCCAGCCATCGAACTTGGACGGCACCTTGTCCCACCAGCTTGCGTCGCCGGGGCCACCGCTGATCGCCATCATTGGATTGAGTCGGAATGACAACAGCACGGCTTTCTTGAGCCACTGATTGACCACCCAGCCACCATCGTGCTTCTCGGCGACCCGCGCCTGCCCACGATCGAGCAGATCAAGGGCCGCATCGACGGCCTCGCGAACCGAACCGGTGGTTTCGGTGTTGATGCCGTCACGTTGGTCGAACGCCGTTTCGATGATGGATTGCAGGTTGGCGGTGTCGGTCATCGGATCCTCGGTTGGGCTCGGAAGCATTGCAGGCGGCGGACATCAGTGGAGCGTATTTGACATTTGAGTCCCGCTGGTTGCAAGGCTCTTGCTCAAATGTCAAATACAAAAGCTCCACTAGGATCAGATATTTACTGGTGGTCCTGATGACTCCGACATTTGCCCGGCTGTGTGCTGCAAGAGGGTAGCAAATGTCGGAGTCGGACCACCAGGCCAGCCCTTCACGTGGTGCAATCCAGAACGCAGCGGCCGTCCGGCGCCGGCACCCGGACTACTCAGCCGTTCCGGTTCGGATCATCGCCTTGGCCTCTCTGATCCTTGCCAACGACTGACCGAGCCGGGCGCGGCGGGTCGGGGGATCCTCGGCGACCCAGGCAATCAGGGCATCGCGGACCTGGCCCAGCAGGTCCCGATAGTCGCTGAGCCGCACATCAATGTCCGGCTTGATCATCACCATGTCGGCCCCGGCG
>JAAEOR010000814.1 GCA_024222895.1 Hyphomicrobiales bacterium
GCATCATGCGGCGACGCTGCGGTGTTTACCGATGCACTCGAATTGATCGGTGATGGAGCTGTTGACGCCGTGGTTATCGCTTCACCCGACGCCACCCATGCCGATCTGGCGGTCGGCTGCATCGAAGCCGGCAAGCCGGTGCTGTGCGAGAAACCGCTGGGCATTGGCCTGGACGATGCAAAGCGGGTCCTCGACGCGGAGATCGCCCACGGCACCAGGCTGGTTCAGGTCGGCTTGATGCGCGTCTACGATCCGCCGCACAGGGCGCTCAAAGACACGATCGACGATGGTGCGATCGGTCGGCCATTGCTGTTTCGTGGCGTGCACAAGAACCCGCGGATCCCGCAGGCGCGGACAGCGGTCGACGTGATCGTTAATTCGGCCGTGCACGACATTCATTCGGCGCGTTGGTTGATGCAAGACGAGGTGGCGTTTGCCTATGCTAGCCATGTTGTTGACCTCGTTGAGCGACCGGAGACCGCGCGGCTGGTCCTGATTCAGTTGACTTTCCGCCGCGGGGGCCTTGCGACAATCGAAGTGGATGCCGATTCAAACTATGGCTACGAAGTGAGTGTCGAGATCTCAGGTGAGCGGGGGACGTTGCGCACGCCCCCGGCGGACACGGGACCGGTCCCGTGTCAGGACGGCAAGGCGTCGCATCCTGTCATCGTGGACTGGCAGGTCCGCTTCGATGAAGCCTTCCGGGCCGAGGCCGAAGCCTGGGTGCGGACGGTACAGGGCGACACAATGACCGGCGCGACGGTGTGGGACGGGTATGTCGCCATGAGTGTCGCTGAGGCGGCCGTGCGCTCGCTGGATTCAGGCAAGGCCGAGATGGTGCCGGAGGAACCCCGGCCCGCCCTCTACGACGCCAGCTGAATCGATTGACGAGTTGGAGCGGGGGAAGGGCGCGCCACCATCGGATCTCTAGACCCTGAATTCTGGGATGCCGGTCAGCCGGGCAGGGGGCCAAGGCTGACCGCGAACCGGTCGGCCATAGCCAGGCCACGCGCATCGGATTGGATGGACGGGGTGCGCTGACCACCAGCCGCGATTCCCAGGCGGCCGGCGGTGATGCGCTTGCCGTAGAGGACCAGGTGTTCGATCCCCTGCATGGCGAAGACAACTGATGGCAGGATTTCCCGATAGGTTGCCTCCGCAGTATCCTCGTCACCGGCCCTCATCGCCTTCTCGATCGCGACCTGGCGATCGATGCTGTCGATACCCGGAATCATGCCATTGACGCCGACGCGGAAATTGTCCGTCAGTTCCAGGCCGGCGCGTCCGTTGAACACGGTCATGCGGCCATCGAGCTTTTCGATCAAGGCGCCGACGGCGAGCGCGCTGCTCTCTGCCTTGACGATGCTGATTGTCGGTTGAGCCTTATGCAACGCGATCAGGTTTTCCGGCGAGAGCCCAACGCCAAGGAACTCCGGAGCGTTCTGAATCCCGACCGGGCAGTCGACCGCGCCGGCGACCGCGGCGAAGAAACGCATCAGCTCGCGTTCACCGACCGGTGGGCGCGGC
>JAAEOR010000815.1 GCA_024222895.1 Hyphomicrobiales bacterium
ATCCTCGAGCTGTACAAGCAGGGTGCCGTCGAGCTCGAACAGCTCAGCTCGTTCGGCTCGATCCGGATTCGCAGGCTCGAGGCTGTCGACGCGCCGTCGATCGATCTCGAGCTCGTCGACGCCTACGACGGCTAGTTTCTCGTCGATGCCCAACGAGACGGTTCGCGCCCTCGAAGCGATCCTGCTCGTGGCCGAGGAGCCGATCACCACGGGCACGCTCTCCCAGATCCTCGAGCTTCCGAAATCGCGTGCCGAAGAGCTGTGCAAGGAGCTCGCTGCAAGCTACGAAGTCGACAGCCGGGGCTTCGTCGTGGTCCAGGTCGCAGGCGGCTCGCGCCTCCAGACTCCTCCTGACCCCGCCCCCTACGTCGAACGTTTCGTAGTTCATGGCCAAGCGTCGAGGCTGTCGGCGGCTGCTCTCGAGACGCTGGCAATCGTGGCAGACAAGCAGCCGATCTCGAGAGCGCAGGTGGCGGCGATCCGCGGCGTCAACGTCGAAGGCG
>JAAEOR010000816.1 GCA_024222895.1 Hyphomicrobiales bacterium
CCGGAACCGACCACGGCTTGCCCGACCGAATAGCAGCCGCCGATTCCGCCCCACTTGGCGACGTCCGGCTGGTAGTAGGTGAGGGCGCCCGCTTCGAAATGGGCCGCGTAGTCGGTATCGGCGCAGATATTCTCGCCGGCCGCGAGCGGCACGGAAACCGAATCCCGCAGCCGCCGCCAGTCATCCTTCGGCGCGCCGGCGGCGATCGGTTCCTCGGCGAAGGTCAGGCCGTAGGGCGCAAGCCGGTTGATTGCGTCGGTCGCCTGATCGACCGACCAGCGCTGGTTGGCGTCGATCAGGATCTGTGGCCCGTCGCCGATCGCCGCGCGCACGCTGGACACCAGCGTTTCGTCGCGGTCGCGGTCGATCCCCACCTTGAGCTTGACGGCGCGGTGACCGGCAGCAAGGCAGGCGCGGGTCAGCTCCGGCGCCCGGGCTGGATCTGGGCTGCTCGCATAGACCTTGACCTGGTCGACCGGCTGACCGGCGAGATGGGCGGCGAGCGACTGGCCAGCGCGGCGGGCCTGCAAGTCCCACAACGCCATGTCGAGGCCAGCGATGCAATGGCTGAAAGGACCAGGCTCACCGACATGGGTCGCCATGATCGACCAACGCTTTTCCAGGTGCGGGCGAATAGCGTCCGGCGAGTCGAAGCGAGCCCCCTTGAGTTCCGGGGCGATCACGGTCTCCATAAGCTGCTGGCGCGATTGGCTGGCGTGGGGCGGAAAGTTGCACCACACCTCGCCCCAGCCGAAGGCGCCGTCTGAGTCCTCGACCCGCACCAGCAGGCCGTTGCGCGCCGCCATCGATCCGAGGCTGGAGGTCGGTAGGCCCTCCACCTCGGCGCGCAGGCGTACGCATTCAATCCGGCCGATGGCGATCGGTGCAGTCAATTGCCAGCTCGTCGGTTAGGTGACTGACCACTGATTAATCAGATTGTAATCAGTGAGTCAAACGGGCATATTGGGAGCGCTCCAGAATACTCCAGATCAGGGTGCCATGCTCCGTCTTGAAGCCTATGAGAAGTTTCGGGAACGGCTGTTGTCGGGCGAGATCAAGCCGGGCCAGTTCGTCACCCAGCGCGAACTGGCCAAGTTGGTCGGCGTGCCGTTGGGGGCCGCCCGCGAGGCGATCCAGCGGCTGGAGTTCGAGTCGCTGCTCAAGGTTTATCCCCAGCGCGGCATCCAGGTCACCGAAGCGACGACGCGGCTGGTGCGCACCGCCTACGGGTTCCGGATGTTGCTGGAGAAGGAGGCGACCCGTCACTTTGCCCGTACGGCGCCGATCGAGGCGATCGACACGCTGATCGCGGCGACGCGGAAAATCGTCGACAGGGCCGAGGACCCGATCACCAGACGGCTGCAGGAAGAGGCTGTCGAGATCGACTGGCAGACCCACGACATCATCATCGACAGCCTCGACAATGAGATCGTCACCGAGTCCTACCGGATCAACGCTGCCCGCATCCGGCTGATGCGTGGCGTCGGCAACCGCCTGCCGCCGATGCGGCTGGTGCCGGCACTGACCGAGCACCTGCAGATCCTCGAAGCCTGCCGCGCCCGCGACGAGGACAAGGCGGTGGCGGAGATGATCCGCCACGTGGAGACCTCGCTCAGTTTCAACTTCGACCCGTCGTTTGCGGGGGAGCGGTGACGGAGGCGGCGCTGACCCAGAATGCGATTTGCCTCTCCCTGGGTGGAAGAAGGATTGGCTTGGCGAGGCCTTCCTAAGACCGGGTCTCGTGAACGCCGGGACGGGCCGTGGCCGGGTTGCCCGCTCAATGAAAAGGCATAGCTCGCTTCTCTCAGTGTGCCGTGGAAGGCACGTTCAACCAATGGGTGCGAATCCCACCCGGCAACTATCGCTCCAGCCGGTAGCAACCGAGGCGGTGGTGGAGTTAACCCGCATCAACTGGATGTTCTCAACCCAAAGCGCCCGATCCAAAATGGCCCGCGCCTATCCCAACCCAACCTTCAAAGAGTCATAACCCCTGTGCAACGAAACTAGTCGCAACGGATGTTCAGGTCGAGAGTACCGTCTTCACCGTCGAAGGTCCGGGTGGCTGTTCCACGGGCAAACGCATATGCACCGGTACCGCCTATGACCACGCCATCGAATGACGTAACGCTCCGACGTTTGGTGTCTTGCGGCGGCTGGGCCGCCGCCGGCAGCGCGTTAAAGTGGATTTCGCCGTCCTCCAAAACAAGCACATGCATCGAGAACCGACGTGGCACAGGCCCGTCGCCAGCTTGCACTGATGGATTGAGAATATGCAACTTCCAGTGAAGATCGGCGACAGTTCTTCCAGACTCGTCGAGCATGGGTATGACCCCGACCCGCAGGTCACCCGGACTTACACCTTCTTCGCCGACGTCGACATAAGCGGCATCGCGACCACTCGAGTCGGCAATTAAGGAAAACGGCTCACAGGCGGCCATTGCCACGCTGGATGACAGCATTGATCCAAAAACCAGAATGGATATTGCGATGGCAACTTTATTCATAGGGCCTCCTTTTTGGCTGGGTAGACAAGCCACGCACGGTCAGAACGTCCTCAAGAAATCGACTTCACAAAGCATAATTTCATCATTGGATGACGGTCCCGCTACAGCGCGGCTGAAGTTTGAAACGGATCACAATCGGAGCCCGTACCTCGTGGTCACTGACGGCCGCCTTGTCCGCAACTCGGTCATTCCACTCGATGTGAAGTCCTCAACCCGACATTCACCGGATGACCGGTATCGAAGCCTCAGATTGGGCGATTTCGGCTTTCCCTGCAAGGATGACAGGCGGCCGTGGCGCAAAAGACGCTCGGTATGAGCCCAGACGCCTGGCGGCAAGCCCGTGAATGGCGATTTTGGGGTGATCAAGACACAGC
>JAAEOR010000817.1 GCA_024222895.1 Hyphomicrobiales bacterium
CCGTGTTTGTCCCGGTTCATGGCGCCGGCAGCACGGCCGGTAAGGGCCAGTGGCGTGCGAGTATTAATCGCCACGCCCCGACATCAACGGTGGTGTCACGGGACAGGATCATGCCAGCATGGGCCATTCGATTTCACCAGCGGACGAAGGCGACCACCTGGCATGACAGTGAGAATTACCTTTCGCGGCGGCGCCGGCACCGTGACCGGCTCCTGCTATCTGATCGACCATGACCAGGGCCGCTTCCTGGTCGACTGCGGCATGTTCCAGGGCAATCGCACGATCCGCGAACTCAACTACGCCCCGTTTCCCTTCGATCCGGCGGCCATCGATTATCTGCTGCTGACGCACGCCCATATCGATCACAGCGGCCTGGTGCCGAAGCTGACCCGTCTCGGCTTCTCCGGACCGATCCACTCCACGGCGCCGACACTCGATCTGCTGACATTCATGCTGCCGGACAGCGGCAGAATCCAGGAAAGCGAGGTCGAGCGAAAGAACCGGTCGCTGCGCCGACAGGGCAAGCCGACGGTGACGCCGATCTACACTCAGGCCGACGCGGAGGCGAGCCTTGAGGGTGGGGTCGACCATCCGCTGGAAGAGTGGTTCGAAACCGGGCCGGGCGTCAGGGCGCGCTTCTGGAATGCCGGCCATATACTTGGCTCGGTGTCGATCGAGCTGGCGATCGAAGATGGCGGGCCGCGGCCGTTGCGGCTGCTGTTCTCCGGCGACCTCGGGCCCGATGAGAAGGTGTTTCATCTTGCTCCCGATGCGCCGGAAGGCTTCGACTATGTCGTTTGCGAAAGCACCTATGGCGACCGCGATCGCGACGACGTCACCGTCGTGGGGCGGCGGGCTGCGCTGGAGCGCGAAATCAGCGAGGCCCTTGGCCGTGGTGGCAACCTGGTGATTCCAAGCTTTGCCGTCGAGCGCAGCCAGGAGCTGTTGCACGATATCGGTGTGCTGCTCGCCGAGGGTAAGATCCCCGAACAAACGCCGGTCTTCCTTGATTCGCCGCTGGCCAGCCGGGTCACCAAGGTCTTCGTTCGCCACGCCGATACGCTCGAGGACATTGCGATCGACGAGGCAGAGCTGTTCCGGCATCC
>JAAEOR010000818.1 GCA_024222895.1 Hyphomicrobiales bacterium
CCAGACCGACGATGCGTGCATCGGTCTGGCGCAACTGATCGACAAGGCAACAAAGCACCTCACGAGCGACATCCGAAATGCGGTCATCCTTGCCGTCTTCGATGATCTTGATCAGCCGGGTGACATTGCAAGCGCCCTTGGTTACGGTGACGCCTTACTAAATCCCTATTTATCCAGCCGCAGACCTGCGTCGCACATTGACACCTGGTTGCAGCACGCCGCGCGAACCGATTGCCGTTTTCATCATATTGAAACTGGGACATTGACGACCGGGATTGCAACTCATCCGACCTGCCCAACCGCGGTGCACGTCGATCGAAAGTCTCAAGTCGCCCGGCAGCAGAACAGCCTGAAATTGTTTGTGAGTCGACCCTTGGATCGTGGCATTATGGCAAAGCCCGGCGAAGGCGAGTCAACGAAGACACGGTAACCGTATAGCCCTCGCCGGCCTCGATCCAGTCATTGCCGTCCTGGCCGAAGATGATGTCGTTGCCCTTGTTGCCGACATAATGGCCGTAATCATC
This sequence comes from Hyphomicrobiales bacterium, assembly GCA_024222895.1. Taxonomy (GTDB): domain Bacteria; phylum Pseudomonadota; class Alphaproteobacteria; order Rhizobiales; family Kaistiaceae; genus Bauldia. The sequence goes on from JAAEOR010000818.1 coordinate 525, forward strand.
CTTGCCACCACCGCCGGTGATCACGTCGTTGCCGGCGCCGGCCTGGAGGATGACCGGCGTGTCCCGGTCGCCATAGTCGATCGTGTGGGAGTCGATGCCGGCCGTCAGCGTGCGCACCTCGGCGTTGTTGATGTCGAGAATGGTGCCGTTGGAAAAGGTCAGGAGCTCCACCGGGCGACTGACCCAGTCGATGATGGTGACCTTGTCGTCCGGTTCGCCGGCCTTGCCCGGAACGGTGAGCACCATGTCGTCGCCGTCGCGGGCGAAGACCAGGTCTTCCGGGGTGATGTCGGAGCCGAAGGCGATCACGTCGCGGCCGCCGTCGACATCATCGGACAAAAACGGGATCGAGTTAACTGTCACCGTAATACTGCGTAATACTGGTGCCCTCGGACGAGGACGGACTGCGCCGTACCTTCGCCGACCTGCACCGACGCTACACCGGCTATGTGAACGCAGGGCGCGCACCACCGGACATCTCTGGCAAGGGCGCTACGGCTCCGCTGTGATGGACGAGGCACATCTGTTGAACGCGGTGCGCTACGTCACGCTCAATCCGGTCCGGGCCGGCCTGGTCAGGCGGCCGCGCGCCTGGGCCTGGTCGAGCGCGCGGGCGCGTCTGGCGGGTGAGGACGACGCCGTCGTCAAGGTGCAGCCGGTGCTGGACCGGGTCGGCGACTTTGCCGCCTTTCTGGCCGAGCGGTTTGACCAGGACGCGGCCTATGCTGCGTTACGCCGCGCCGAAACGATCGGCCGGCCGGTCGGTGACCCTGGCTGGCTGCGCGCCCTTGAAAGCGCACCGGTCGCGTGCTCGCGCCTTTGAAACGCGGGCCAAAGACAAAAGGGGGTTGAGTAAACTGTCACCGTAATAGGTAATAGACATCAAAAGCGTCACGACCTCTGGACACAGAGCTAATGCCGGAAATGTCGCATGCCGGTGAACACCATGGCGAGATCGCGCGCGTCGGCCGCGGCAATCACCTCCTCGTCGCGCACCGAGCCGCCGGGCTGAATCACCGCCGTGGCGCCGGCCTCGGCCGTCGTGATCAACCCGTCGGCGAAGGGGAAGAAGGCGTCGGAGGCGACAACCGAGCCCCGGGCAAGAGTCTCGTCCAGTCCTACGGTCTCCGCCGCTAGCGCGGCCTTGCGGGCGGCGATCATCGCCGAATCGACCCGGCTCATCTGACCGGCGCCAATGCCAACGGTTGCCATGTCCCTGGCGTAAACAATGGCGTTTGATTTGACGTGCTTGGCGACACGCCAGGCGAACAGGAGATCAGCCAGCTCACGCGCACTCGGCGCCCGCTTGGTGACGACCTTCAGATCCGGCTCGGTGACCATGCCCGCATCACGATCCTGGACCAGCAGGCCGCCGGCGACGCTGCGCACGGTCAGCCCGGCCGCGCCGGCATCCGGCAAACCCCCGGTCAGCAGCAGGCGCAGGTTCTTTTTGGTTGCGATCAGCGCCAGCACTTCCTCGTCGGCGTCCGGAGCGACAATCACCTCGGTGAAGATCTTGACGATCTCCGCTGCAACGGCGCCATCAAGCCGTCGGTTGAGCGCCACGATGCCACCGAAAGCCGAAACCGGATCGGTACGCAAAGCCCGTCCATACGCCTCGGCGAGGCTGCCGGCGACGGCCACGCCACACGGGTTGGCGTGCTTGATGATCGCGACTGCGGCACTTTCGTCCGGGTCAAACTCGGCCACCAGTTCAAAGGCGGCATCGGTGTCGTTGATGTTGTTGTAGGAGATCGCCTTGCCCTGGACCTGCCGCGCGGTGGCGACACCGGGCCTCTGCTCGCCGGTGAGGTACAGGGCGGCCGCCTGGTGTGGATTCTCACCGTAGCGGAGTCCGGTGCCAAGCCGCCCGGCAAAGCCGCGCCAGGGCGGCTGCGCCTCATCGAGCGTGCGGGCGAACCATGTGGCGACGGCAGTGTCGTAGGCGGCGGTCCGCGCATAGGCGCCGGCCGCGAGCCGACGGCGAAGCGCGTAGGGCGTGGCACCGTCACACTCCGCCAAAGCAGCGAGTACGCCATCATAGTCGTCGGGCGAGACGCACACGGTGACATAGGCGTGGTTCTTTGCGGCGGCGCGAATCATGGCGGGTCCGCCAATGTCGATATTCTCGACCGAGGTGGCATAGTCGGCCCCGGCAGAAACCGTCTCTTCGAACGGATAGAGATTGACCGCCAGAAGATCGATGCCGGCAATTCCGTGGTCCGCCATTGCTTGCGCATGGGCCGGATCGTCCCGGACGCCGAGCAGGCCACCATGGACCGCCGGGTGAAGGGTCTTCACTCGACCGTCCATGATCTCGGGAAACCCGGTCGCCTCGGCAAGGTCGGTCACGGCGATACCGGCCGCCTCCAATCTAGCCCGCGTCCCCCCGGTCGAGACGATATCCACTCCGCGGGCGGCAAGGCCCTGCGCAAATTCGACAAGACCCGTCTTGTCGAACACGGAAATCAGTGCCCGTCTGACAGGAACGCAATCGGGAGGATCGAAGGAAATCGGAGAAACCGCCATCGCTGCACCGATAAGTTGGGGCGCCCGGAAAGACCGGGCCGTAGCACGTTTCCCTCTGTGGTCAAATGCGACGAGACGGCCGCCATCAAAGGGCGTTGCGGTTACTCCGGGCCGAAATCGACATTTGGTCGCTACAGGACGCGGACGGGCACACTGCCGGAACCAGAGCCCGTCCCGATCGCCCTCGCGGACCAACTCAGGCCGGCGTCTCCCGCTGGCGTGGCGCACTCACCGCCCGGCGGCGGCCGCCGACCGCAGTCCGTTGAATCTGCCAGCCGACCCCCGGACTGCGCTGAGCCCGGCCATGGACGACGATCTGGGTGGTCGCGCGGTTGCCCCGGGTATTCGACATCAGAATGCTCTCCTCGAGTTCCACCTCGGGACTGTCGGTGACAAACTCCCAGATTTCACCATCCGGTAGTTCAAGCAGAACACTACTGCCATCGCGGGTTGCGCGGACATTCGGGTGAAGATGAAACCGGATGGCGAAAGCATCCTTGCCGGAACGGCTGACCGGATTGCCGCTCGGTGACAGGAACACGTCGGCTCCGTCGAGCCGGTCGCCGGCATCCGACAGCGCCAAACGTCGCTCGTGAACGATGGCATAACGACTGACATAGCCGTTGTGACCCATATCGAGGATGGTTGTGCCACCCTCGAAGCGCCGTTCTGACTTGACCCGGGTTGGACCCGAGATCACCGCTTCGCCGAGCCAGTCTCCGATCCACGATCGGGTGAGGAATCGGCACTGGGATGTGTCATTGAGGCTTACGGTCGAGTGCGCCGCGGTGGTGCGCGCCAAACGATGAAGCGGGCCGGTGCTGTCGAACGGCACGCCACAATTGATGATCAGCCGCTGCCGACCGGAGCTCATCTCGAAGGATAGGCAACCGGCGTGTGCCTCCGTTGAAAAGTCGGTGGGTGGCGGCCGGCCGGCGTCGGCGATGAGGATCGTCGTTCCCGCCTCGATACGCTGATAACCGCTATGTGGTGCGGCCGTAAGCGGTGCACCGCGAACGTCGTCATAAGCAAGGACGGTGGCGAGCTGATCAGCGGGGGTCTCCCCCGTCCCGTTGAACCGGGCGAAACTGCCGTCCCCCTGGCGAAAGTAACGAAGCATCGGCATCATCCGATCGATCGCCGAAAGGAGGATCCGCGATGTTTCGGCGCCGCGGGCGGCAAAAGCCTGACGAAGCGGCAGGAGATCGAGAAGAAGGTCCAGGACCGCGGTGGGATTTCGGCTGACATGGCCGCCATCAGGCAAAATCTGCCGGACCAACTCCTGGTCGAGCCACTTGGCGACCTGCTTGAGAAACCTGTTTTGCTCCGACATTGAGAGGCCGGCCGACGTCAGGGCCACCATCACCCGAAGCCGCGGTAAACCCTGCGGTCCATCATGAGCCGTGCGCCTGAGATAGCGCGCCTGCCGCGTCAGCGAACGCATGAAGCGCCGGTAGAAAGTCAGGTCGCACCCCTCGAGAATGAGAGGCGCCTGCGCCAGCCATGAAATGACCCGCCGCGCGGTGACGCCGGTTTCCCACGCGATCGGATCACCCCTGTTCGACTGGGCGATCCATTCTTCGACCAGACTGCGTGCATTCGAGCGCGAGATCGCCGTATCGGTAGCCCGTAAGTGCCGCAGCCAGCCGAATCCATGCAGCTCGCGAGCCCAGGACTCGCTCGGCGGGTCGACGTCGAAGACCGATGACCCTTCCGCATCGACCCCTTCGCCGGAAAAATAGAACCGGCCGGCATAGATATCGAGCGCAGTTGTCGGATCGGCCGTGCGCAGATCAATCGGCGCGATCAGCAGTCGCTCCGGTGCGGATCCCGCATACCGCCAGCGATAGAAGAAGCTGGCGTGATAGCGGAACGCCGCCTGGCGCGAAAACGCACTCAAGGCAAAGCGCAACTGCCGACCTTGACCGGATACTGATCCGATCGCCATCAGTCTCCTCCAGAGACCCGGGGTGAAATCCCCTCCAACCACCGAATCACAGGCGGCCAGCGGACTATCGCCTCAGCGTGGGAAACGCGCAAACTATCCATAAGTCAGACTACCCGCAAACGCGCGATGAAAAAGCCGTCCAGACCGGAAAGAACAGCGGTTGGCCCCTCCAGGCTGCAGGGTAGCGTCCGGATGGTACCGGAGCGTGTCACCACCTCCGATAGGCCGCCTATCTCAGTAGGATCCACAGGCATCGGCACCATCGACAGGCGATCGGCGAGACGGTTGATTTGAGCTTCGCCCTCCTCCGGCTCCAGTGAGCAGGTGCAATAAACCAGGATACCGCCCGGCTTCAACCAGGCGGCCGCCCGCTCGACCATCCGGGCCTGCCCGGCCGCGAGGCGGGCCACGTCCTCCGGCCGCTTCAGCCAGGCGACGTCTGGATGGCGCCGAATGGTACCGGTTGCGGTACAGGGCGCATCGAGCAGGATGGCATCGAATTTTTCCTGCGGCTCCCAGCCGAACAGATCGGCAACCACAACCTCGGCCGAGAGGTTCAGGCGCCGGAGATTTGCGATCAGCCGCTTCAGCCTGCCGGCCGAGATATCCACAGCCGTCACCAATGCCCCCGCTGAGGCCAGGGCCGCCGTCTTGCCGCCCGGCGCGGCGCAAAGGTCAGCGACCCGCTTGCCGGCGACATTGCCGAGCACCATCGCCGGCAGCGCGGCCGCGGCATCCTGCACCCACCAGCCTCCCTCATCATATCCGGCAAGCGCTGTCACCGACCCGGCCGCGGCAACGCGAACGGTACCGGTTGGCAGGACAATCCCACCCAGGCGTTCGGCCCATCCTTCCGGGTCGGCACGAACGCTGATATCGAGTGCCGGTTCCTCCGCATGGGCGATCGCCATCCGGCCGGTGGTATCTTCACCGTAGTTTTCAACCCAACGTTGCCATAGCCACTCCGGGGTGTCGAGACCCGGGCTGTCTGCACCGGTGACCAGTGCCTCTTTTTCGCGCGCAATTCGGCGCAACACTGCATTGGCCAGGCCCTTGTACCGTCGGGCAGCCCGGTCCTGGCCGACCAAGTCAACCGCGATCGAAACGGCCGCGTGATCGGCGATATTCATGAACAGGATCTGGGCGGCGGCAATTTCGAGAATGCGGTTCAGACCGCCCGCATCGCGAGGCGGCCGCGCGATCATTGCGCCAATCACCGACGCAATCGTGCCGTGTCGGCGCAAGGCGATCGAGACGACCGAGTAAACGAAACGACGGTCACGGTCCTCCAGCCGGTGAAAGGCAGTGCCAGACTCGTCGCCTTCGAGAAGACTGTCGAGTGTCCGACCCCGATCAAGCACGGCCGAAAGCATCCCCACCGCCGCCCGGCGTGGTGCGATCCCGATTGCTTCATTTGCAGAGATTGATCTTACCACATGTTCACCTTGATCACGCCCAACTCATGTCAAAATGGCCGGTTGGACTTAGCATGACGCCGGGGTCGGGGGACCCACGACTGTCTAAAGGGGCGCGACACATGGCGACACCGACCGCCAACGAGCAGTACATGCTCGAACTCATCAACCGTGCCCGGCTCGACCCGGCCGGCGAGGCGGCCCGGTTCGGGATCGGCCTCAACAAGGGCCTGGCGCCCAAGACAATCGACCCGTCACCCAAGCAACCGCTGGCCTGGAACGCGGCGCTCTACGACGCGGCACGAGACCATAGCCAGTGGATGCTGAACAAGGACACCTTCAGCCACACCGGCGCCGGCGGATCGAACGGCGGCGATCGCATGAAGGACGCCGGGTACAAGTTCACCGGAAACTGGGACTGGGGCGAGGATATCTCCATGTCCGGCACCACCGGTTCGCTCAACCTGACCGCTTCGATCCGAGTTCAGCACAAAAGCCTGTTCAAGAGTGGCGGACACCGGAAGAACCTCCTTGACGACAGTTTCCGTGAAATCGGAGTGGCCCAGGTAAAAGGTGTTTTCACCGACGGACAAAACTACACGACCTCGATGATCACCCAGGATCTTGCCAAGTCCGGCTCATCGGTATTCGTCACCGGTGTCATGTACAAGGACAAGGACGGCGACCAGTTCTATTCGGTGGGCGAGGGTACCAGCGGGGTAGACGTCGAGGTCGGCAGCAAGAGCACCAGCTCCCGCTCGGCTGGAGGCTATCAGCTCAAGTGCCCCAAGGGATCGGTCGAAGTGACGCTTGCCAAGACGATTGTCGTCAAGGTGGATACATCAGGCGGCAATGCGAAGCTCGATTTGATCGGCAAGTCTATCATCGAGAGCTCGGCATCGCTGAAATTGCTGGAGGGAATCGATCATGCGCGGCTGCTCGGCGTCGGCAACGAGAACCTCACCGGCTCCGAAGCCAAGGATAAACTCATAGGCAATGCCGGCAAGAACAAGATTGCCGGCATGAACGGCGGCGACACGCTGAAGGGTGGCGAGGGGAAGGATACTCTGAAAGGCGGATCCGGGGGCGATGTTCTTGCTGGAGGAAAGGGCGCCGATACCTTGAAGGGCGGTCAGGGCGCCGACAGCCTCCGTGGCGGCAAGGGAAAAGATACAGCGACAGGCGGCGCCGGCGCGGACATCTTCGTCTTCGCTCACAACACATCTGCCGACAGAGTCGTCGATTTCGCGCCCGGAACCGACCGACTTGACCTGACCGATGTGTTCGGCTCCCGCAAGAAGGCCTTGAACGCGACCGAGGATAGCGGTGCGGGACACGCGGTCATCGACCTCGGCAGCGGCGACAAGGTCAAGCTTGTCGGCGTTTCGACCGCAGACCTCAGCGTTGAAGACTTTATCTGACCGACGCCACCGGTCCAGCGCCGGCAGCCACGCTCTCGCGGTTACGTGACCGCAAGTGGGCGCTGAGGCTTCTCCGTCACCTGAGCCCTCCACATACTCCAGATGGGGGATGTGCCCGCTGGCTGCGTAGGTAGCCTGCCCAAGTAACGCGCGCCGCATGACGATCATTACGCGCTTCAAGGGCAGGAATCAGGCAATGAGTTCTCACGCAAATCCGATTGACATCCTCCGGGGTTCGACCATCGATTACTATGACCCGTCTGACATCGACCTGGTTCAGCGATGGGCCGCAATGAGGGACTGGAGCGATGCGCGCCTTCGGGCAAATGTCGAGAGCTACAGCAAATACACGTCCACCAGGATTGCTCCCGAGATCTGTGCATACGACCGCGGTGGACGAGCGTGTCATGGAGTCAATTTTGCCAGCCAGGAGTACCTCAGCCTGGCGTCGGATCGCCGGGTCTTGTCAGCCGCGTTCGAAGCGGCACAGACCTATGGCGTGCACAGCGCCGGTTCGGCCGCACTCATGGGCCTCACCAAACTGACGATTGACCTGGAAGAGAAGATTGCCGAATTCCTGGGTGTGTCCGATGCGACGGTGTTCCCGACCGGCTGGGGGGCTGGGTACGGTGTGATCAAGACGCTGGTAACGCCGGCTGATCACGTCGTGATTGATGTTCTCGCACACGCCTGTCTCCAGGAGGGCGCCACCAGCGCCACCAGGAACGTTCACCGGTTTCCCCATTGCTCCAGCCAGGCTGTCGAGCGGCGCCTGCGCCGAATTCGCAAATAGGAGCCTGGCGCCGGGATTCTGGTCATATCCGAAACAGTCTTCTCGATGGACAGCGATGTCCCTGACCTTGGGACCCTGCAGGCCCTTTGCCACAGGTTCAACGCTACGCTCCTGATCGACGTTGCCCATGATCTCGGCGCGATCGGACCGTCCGGCCGTGGTCACCTGGAGCTACAGGACATGGTTGGCAAGATTGACATCGTCATGGGAAGTTTTTCCAAGTCCTTCGCCTCCAATGGCGGTTTCGTTGCGACCAATCGCGGTGAACCGAAGCTCGCCCTTCGCTACGCTTGCGGTCCACTGACATTCACCAATGCGCTGTTGCCGATGCAGGCAGCGTCGGTTCTGGCCTGCCTGGAGATCATCGACAGCCCGGAGGGTGCGCGTCGGCGAGAACGACTGATGAACAACATCCGTTATGTGCGCGCGACGCTGTCGGCCGCCGGCTTCAATCTGCTGGGCCGGGAAAGTGCGATCATTCCCGTCGTGTTGGGCGACAGCGCGATATCGCGGACGATGACGGCGTTCATGCTAGGCCAGGGCGCAATCGTCAATCTCGTCGAGTATCCCGCAGTCTCGCGCAACGGCTGCCGATGGCGCGTTCAGGTCATGCACGACCATACCCGTGAGCAGATCGACCGCTTGGTCCACACCGCAGTGGCCGCTCGCGAAGCCAGCGGAATCGCGTTCGCCAACAGTGGCCCGGTTGCCGAGCGCCACCCAAATTGCACAGAGGCTCGGCCGCTCGCCTAGCCCGGGGCTAGCCCCACGGACCCGGATTTCGGTTGCGAGCGGGTCCGGTGCGCCCGACCCGAGGCACGGCGACCGTGGTGCCGCGTCGCCCGCCGGTCTCACGCTCCATTTCACGCAACGCCGCGATCCGGTTTTCCGTCGCGGGATGGGTGGCGAACAGGTTGTCGAAGCGGGCACCGGACAGCGGGTTGATGATGAAGAGGGGCGCGGTCGCTGGATGCCGCTCGGCCTCGTCATTGGGCACGCACTTCGCCAAGCCGGCGATCTTGGCAAGCGCCGAGACCAGCAGGTCCGGGCGGCCGGTAATCTCGGCCGCGGCCCGGTCCGCGGAATATTCGCGGGTACGGCTCACCGCCATCTGAACCAGCATGGCAGCGATCGGAGCCACCAGAGCGGCGATCAATATGCCGACGAATCCGAGTGGATTGTTGTTGTCACGACCACCGCCGAAAAACAGTGCGAAGTTCGCGAGCATGGAAATTGCGCCGGCAATGGTGGCCGTGATTGCCATGATCAGAGTGTCGCGATTCTTCACGTGACCGAGTTCATGCGCCATGACTGCAGCAATCTCTTCTCGGCTGAGACTGTTGAGGAGGCCGGTAGTGGCGCACACCGCCGCGTTTTCGGGATTGCGGCCGGTAGCGAACGCGTTCGGTTGCGGTGTGTCCATCACATAGACCTTGGGCATCGGCAAGTCTGCCTTTGCCGCCAGATCACGCACCATGGCGTAGAATTCGGGCGCCGAACCCGCATTCACCTCTCGGGCCTTGTGCATCCGCAGGACCAGCTTGTCGGCGTTCCAGTAGGTAAACAGGTTCATGCCGGCGGCGATGACCAGCGCAAAGAACATCCCGCCGGTGCCGCCGACGAGATAACCCACGCCCATGAAGAGCGCCGTCATCGTCGCGAGCAACATGCCGGTACGCAGAACGTTCATCGCAAACAGCCTCCTTTCGGACCGGTTTGTCCGGACCGGATGTGAATAATGATGGGGAGCGGTCCGCCTGCTCGCAAGAGTGGAGCAGCGGCGGGCCCGCGTCATTTGCAGTAGAGGCTGCGTCCGCTTTTGCCGCGTTTGGCCACATCAAAATGGAGGTGGTCACTGTGATAACGGTCGGAACCGGGGCCGAGGACAGTCGTAAACGGACCGCAGGCGGCCTTCCTGACCGCGCCAACGAAGCGACGCGCCCTTGGCCCGCCTCGCCCGACTTCGACCCAACCGACCCCGTCGATCCGGAAGGCGGATATGTCGATCGCATTTCCCAGCGCATGTTCGCTGAGCTTGGCGCCGGCGACGCCATTGCGGGTGCGGCAATGATAGGACGCCGCCACCCGGATGCCCGTCAGGCGACCACCGAGATATCGCTGCGCGGCGGGTTCCGCCGCATCACGCATGAGCGCCGCAAGCGCCTCCGCGGTGCGACAATGGAGGACCGCCGTCTCGGTAAGCGCGATATTGCCGCTGCCAAGCGCAGAGACTGCCGTTGGAGCCGCGATCCCGCAACGCCCCTTACGGATCGCCGGCGCCGGCACGGCGACGATTCCCATGGCCTTCAATCGGCCGGTGCAACCCGCCTGCGCCCCCGGCGGCTTCACCGAGAATCGCTGGTCACTCAGGGCGGCCGCAGCCGCCGATCTTGGCTGAGGAAGAGGCACCGCGACAAACGCCTGGACCTCGTCCGCAATCGGCGTTTCCGCGGCAACGGCCGGGTCGACCGGCAGGGTGGATCCGATTGCCGGCGCGGCGACAAAACGGCGCTCGAAATCGGCCGGGGTCAGCGATGGCAGCACTTCGAACCGTCCGGGTGCGATCTTCGACGGTACGGATGCCGGCCGCGCAATCGGTCGCTGGCGGGGAATCGGGACAGGCACCGCTCCTGCTGCGGCCTCGCCCAGTCCTGTTGCCTTGGCGTCCGGCGGCTCGGTCGGCGCCGGCGGTTTCTCCCGGGTGAACACCTGCTTCAACACCTGGGCCGGCGGCGTCTCCCGAGTGAACACCTGCTTCAACGTCTGCGCCGGTGGCCCGAAGAGGCGGCGCAGCTGATCGCCAGGGCTGTCCTGACCGGTTGCAGAAAGTGGCAGGACGAGAGCCGCGACCAGCATGATGGGACCAGCGCCCCTCACGCACCGTCTCCCAACAAAACGGTGTACAAATCCGCGGTCGGTGCGTCGAAACAGCAGAAGGTGACCGCGGCCGGACCACCGGCATTGTCCGAAGTCGACCGGCGGACGGCGCCGACCGCCACGGCCGCCGCCCGGTCGGATGGGAACCCGAACACGCCTGTCGAGATCGCCGGGAACGCGATGGTGGCGAGCCCGTTGGCCCGGGCCAGTGCCAGCGATTCGGTGTAGCAGGAGGCCAGCAGGTCCTCCTCACCGTGGCAGCCACCCTGCCATACCGGGCCGACGGTGTGGATGACGTGTCTGGCCGGCAGGTCGTAACCGCGGGTTATACGAGCAGCCCCGGTCTTGCAGCCGCCCAGGGTGCGGCACTCGGCAAGCAAACCGGACCCAGCGGCCCGATGGATCGCGCCATCGACGCCCCCTCCACCAAGCAACGAGGCGTTGGCGGCATTGACGATGGCATCGACCAGCAGGGTGGTGATATCTGCCACCTTCGCCTCGAAAAGGACGCCGCCCATCGTCAGCGGCGCAGCAGGAAAACGGCCTGCTGCCCGAAAAGGTTCCAGAACGACCAAGGCGCGTTCAAGGCGATGCGCTGGCCGGCACCGTTCAACGCGACGGCCCTTTCGATCTTCGCATCGATCTCGTCGCACAGATCGACAAAGTCCCGGATCGTGCAGAAATGAATATTCGGCGTATCGTACCAGGCGTTTGGCAGGCTACGGGTGACCGGCATGGCGCCTTTGAACAACAACCTGCCGCGGATCGCCCAATGGCCGAAATTGGGGAAAGACACGATCGCCTTTGTGCCAATGCGAAGCATCTGTTCGACGACCGAGCGCGGCCGGCGAGTGGCCTGAAGCGTCTGGCTAAGGATCACAAAATCAAAGGAATCGTCCGGGTAGTCGACCAGATCCGTGTCCGCGTCGCCCTGGATGACCGAAAGACCGCGAGCCACGCACTCGTTCACGCCCTTCTGGCTGATCTCGATGCCGCGACCGTCGACCCCGCGGGTCGCCTCGAGAAGACTGAGAAGCTGGCCATCGCCGCAACCAACGTCAAGCACACGCACTCCGGGCGCGACCAGTTCGGCAATGACCAGATAATCGACCCGGGTCGGATTGGCCGCGATGATGCCCTCTGGCGCGTTCATGTCAGCCCAGCCCGCGGGCTATGGCGGCCGACGACAGGAAGCCGCGAATGGTATCGAACAGCTCCGGCTCCTCGAGCAGAAAGGCATCGTGACCACGGTCGGTGTCGATCTCAACGAAGCTGACGCTGGCACCGGCAGCGTTGAGCGCGCGGACCACTACCTTGTTCTCGACCGTTGGAAACAGCCAGTCAGAGGTGAAGGATACGACACAGAATCGCGTGGGCGACTCGCGAAAAGCATTTGCCAGTCGCCCACTGTAATCCTCGGCGAGGTCGAAATAGTCCATCGCCCGTGTCAGGTAGAGATAGGAGTTGGCGTCGAACCGGTCGACAAATGTCATTCCTTGGTGACGGAGATAGGACTCGATCTGGAAGTCGGCGTCGAAGCCGAAGGTGGGCTTGTCGCGATCCTGGAGATTGCGCCCGAACTTGCGGTGGAGCGCCGGCTCGGACAGATAGGTGATATGGGCAGCCATCCGAGCGACGGCGAGCCCTTTGCGCGGACTGCCGCCATTGTCGAGATATCGTCCGGCGCGCCATTCCGGATCAGCCATGACCGCCTGACGGCCGACCTCGTGGAAAGCAATGTTCTGGGACGTGTGCCGGGCCCCGGCGGCAATCGGCAAGGCACAGAAAACGCGCTCCGGATAGGTCGCAGCCCATTGAAGCACTTGCATGCCACCCATCGAGCCGCCCATGACCGAAAACAGGGTTGCGATCCCCAAATGGTCGAGAAGCCGGGCCTGGGCGCGGACCATATCGCGCACGGTGATCACCGGCAGGTCGAGCCCATACGGCTTGGCCGTCCGGGGATTTATCGAGGCGGGCCCGGTCGTTCCCATACAGCCGCCAAGCACATTGGAGCAAATGACAAAGTATCGGTCGGTGTCGACCGGCTTGCCCGGGCCGACGAGCGTCGCCCACCATCCGGGTTTTCCGGTAACCGGATGGATGTTGCTGGCATGCTGATCGCCGGTGAGGGCGTGGCAGAGCAGGATGGCGTTGGAACGGTCGGCGTTCAGTGTTCCATAGGTTTGATAGGCAATCTGCAAGTGGTCGAGCCGGGTGCCTGAATCGAGCAGCAGCGAGTCGTCGGGGCCGAAACGGGCCACCGGGCTGGACGGATTGTCCGCCTGGTTGAGTGCACCTGTCGGTGGGTCCACCGCCGGGGCACCGGCCAGGTCGCTTTCGCCGGCGATCATCATCGCGCTTCGGTTTTCCTAGCAAGGGTTACCGATTTGCTAGGAGCGGGGTGCCGAACTGTCAATGTTTTCTTTGATTTTGGCGATTGGCTTGCCTATGAATCGGCCCCTTCGGCGCTAGCGCCATCCACTTCAAACGGCCCTTGTATCCATGTCGGAACCCGCGCAAGGCGACGCCAGGACGCTGGCGGACCTTCGTCAAAACATCGATGCCATCGACGGCGAATTGCACCGCCTGCTGATCGACCGTGCGGCGGTCATCGATACGCTGATCCGCGTAAAGGGCACAACAGTCGCTGCCAACGCCTTTCGTCCCGGTCGCGAAGCGGCAATGATGCGCCGGCTGGTCGCCGACCACACGGGCGCCCTGCCGATCGCCACGGTTGAGCATATCTGGCGAGAGATCATCACCACATTCACCCGGCTGCAGACGCGTTTTTCCATCGCTACGGACATATCGTCAGCGCCGGAGGGGATGCGCGATCTGGCACGTTTCTATTTCGGCTTCTCGGTAGACGTCGAGTCGATGCCGGACCCCAACGCAGTGGTCGCACGGGTTGCACAAAACTACGATCTCGGGCTGGTGGGGCTTGGCGAACCGGAGGCAAACGGCGCCTGGTGGCGGGACCTGGTCGGCGCGGCGGCCCCCCGGGTCATGGCGCATTTGCCGTTCATCCGCGGCGGTGCCCGTTCACCCGGGCCTCAGGCCCTGGTGATTTCGCCGCCGCTTGCCGACCCGACGCCCCCCGAGATCGGCATCTACGCAGTGCATTCGCAAGCGGCGCTGCCCGAGGCCACCGACGTTACTGTTCTGGCCAGCCACCATGACAGCAATCGATGGGACAGTCTGGCTGCCGCAGCGGTCGACGCTGGTACCCTTTCCGCCCGCCTTGGAGTCGCCCGTGACGATGTTGCCGAGGTCGGCGGAATCGCCCGTGGTATCGCGCTCGATGGCACGGTATCGGTGCTCTACGCGCCGATCAACCCAGCCGGGGACGCGTAGCGGCCATGAATCAGAAACGCCCTGCACCCCGCAGCGGGATCCTCGACATCGCCGCCTATGTCCCCGGTCGCTCCAAGGCGGCGGCGGACGTGCGGTTACACAAGATGTCGTCGAACGAATCCCCCCTGGGCCCCAGCCCGGCAGCGGCTGCCGCCTATCGGGCGGCGGCTGTCGATCTGGCATCTTATCCCGACGGCGCGGCTACGGTGCTCCGCCAGGCCATCGGCGATGCGTTTGGCCTCAATCGTGACCGCATCCTGTGCGGTGCCGGCTCTGACGAAATCCTCAATCTGATCGCCCAGGGTTACATCAGTCATGGCGACGAGGCGATCCACACGAGCCACGGTTTTCTCATCTACCCGATCGCTATCCGGGCTGCCGGCGGCACACCGGTCGTCGCAGCGGAAACAGCGCTCACTGCAAACGTCGACACAATCCTTGCCAAGGTCAGCGACCGGACACGGGTGGTATTCCTCGCTAACCCCAACAACCCGACCGGCACATACTTGCCCTTCGACGAAGTCCGGCGCCTCCATGCCGGTCTGCCCGACCAGACCCTGCTCGTGCTTGACGCCGCCTATGCCGAATACGTAAGGCGCAACGATTATGAAAGCGGCATTGAGCTGGCGGCCACGGCCAACAACGTGGTGATGACCCGTACCTTCTCCAAGATTCACGGTCTCGCGGGCCTGCGCATCGGATGGTGCTACGCGCCGGATGCTGTGATCGATGTTCTGAACCGCATCCGCGGCCCCTTCAACGTTTCGTCTCCGGCTATCGCCGCCGGGGCAGCCGCCCTTGGCGACCGGGCTCATTTGGACAAGGCTGTCGACCATAATGAAACCTGGCTGCCGCGGCTTACCGAGGCCATCGAGGCCCTTGGCCTGACGGTGACACCGAGTGCGGCGAATTTCCTTCTGGTTCACTTCCCCGACACTCCCGGCGCAACCGCGGCGGACGCGGATGCGTTCCTGGTCGAGCGAGGCATTGTTGCACGGCGGCTGGAGGCCTACGGCCTTCCAAATGCACTCCGCATCAGCATTGGAACAGACGCGGCAAACGCAGCGTTTCTGGCCGCGCTCAGCGCCTTCCGGGCCAAAGAACGGAGTCCGCGGGACCGATGAGCAAGCCTGACTTTGATCGCCTCGCCCTGATCGGCATCGGCCTGATTGGCTCATCCATAGCGCTGGCGGCTCGCAAAACGGGCGCCGCCGGTCATATCGCCATTCACAGCCGCACCGCCGAGACCCTTGAGCGCGCCGAGGAACTCGGCCTCGGTGACAGCTACCACGCCGATGCAGCCGACACGGTCCGGGATGCTGATTGTGTGATCCTCTGCGTCCCGGTCGGGGTGTCGGGCAATGTTGCAGAAGCTGTCGCCCCGGCCCTGAAGCCCGGCTGCATCGTCTCCGATGTCGGGTCGGTCAAGGCGTCGGTCGTCGCCCAGATGACACCCCATCTGCCGGAAAGCGTGCACTTCATCCCTGCCCATCCGGTCGCCGGAACCGAATACTCCGGTCCCGACGCCGGTTTCGCGGAACTGTTCGAAAACCGCTGGTGCATTCTCACCCCGCCGGGAGATGCCGGCCCGGATGCGTTAGCGCGCCTCACGGCTTTCTGGCAACGGCTTGGCGCCAATGTCGAGACGATGAATGCGGAGCATCACGACCTGGTGCTGGCGATCACCAGCCATGTGCCCCATCTCATCGCCTACAATATCGTCGGGACCGCTGCCGACCTGGAGACGGTGACCCAGTCTGAGGTGATGAAGTATTCTGCCGGCGGGTTCCGCGACTTCACCCGCATCGCCGCATCGGACCCGACAATGTGGCGCGACGTCTTCCTCCACAATCGCCAAGCTGTTTTGGAAATGCTGGCGCGCTTCTCGGAAGACATCAGTGCGCTGCAACGTCTGATACGCTACGGCGACGGCGACAAGCTCATCGAGCTGTTCAGCCGCACGCGGGCGATCCGCAAGGGGATTATCGAAGCCGGGCAGGAAACCGACGCCGCCGACTTCGGCCGCCCGCACGGCAAGCACGACGACGACAGCGACTAGCCCGAAGTTTGGGCTTTTGGATTGAGCAAACCCGTTGGCCAGCCTTGTTTTTGAGCCGATTTGGTTTTTCAGTTACTGGACACGTGCGGGGTCGATTTCGAGGAGTTCGAAGGCAGCCTTCGGAATCGAAGTTGGGGTGCTGTGGATTGTGATGGTGTGGCCGCCCTGGAGGGGCACGGCGAGCGTATTGCGGGTCAAGGTTCCGAGATGGCTGATGAGGTCGGCGAAGGACATGACGCGGTGACCTTGAGCGTTGCGCTTGCCGGCCTTTTTGGCCTTGGTGCCGGGTGAAGGCTTTGTCTTGACCACCGGTGAGGATCGCGCGGCGCGGGCGGCCTCGATGTCGGTGTCGTGGAACAGGATGGGAGCGAGTTTTTCGGTCAGGTGCCACTCGACGTGATAGGCGAGCATGCACAGGAAGACATGGGCGCGG
>JAAEOR010000819.1 GCA_024222895.1 Hyphomicrobiales bacterium
CATTGCACATCTCTCAAGACTCGTCGAACCAAGGCTGACCTCCATCGTTCAGCCTCGAATAAGATCGTCATGGTTAATGAAACCTTGACACACAACGAGAATGTCAACAGGCCCTAGTACGATCGGTTTGGATTTAGCAAAGTCCGTCTTTCAGGTGCACGGCGCCGATGCGTCAGGAAACCCGGTGTTGCGAAAGAAGCTGCGCCGCGGCCAGGTGGAGGCCTTCTTCCGCGACCGGCCGGCCTGTGTGGTGGCGATGGAGGCTTGCGGCAGTGCCCACTATTGGGCGCGTCTGCTTCAGTCTCTCGGCCATGAGGTGCGGCTGGTTCCGCCGAAATATGTGAAGCCCTTCGTCAAGACCGGCAAGAACGACGTGACCGATGCGGAAGCGATCTGCGAGGCGGCCCAGCGGCCGACCATGCGGTTCGTGCCGGTCAAGAGCACCGGGCAGCAGTCGGTGCTGATGCTGCACCGTGCGCGGGAACTGCTGGTGCGCCAGCGCACCCAGATCATCAACGCGCTTCGCGGCCATTGCGGCATTATTGCCGCCAAGGGCGCTTGCAATGTCACCCGGCTGATCAAGATCATCGAAGACGGCAAGGATGACCGCATTTCGGATGTCGCTCGTGAGGTGCTTTGTTGCCTTGTCGATCAGTTGCGCCAGACCGATGCACGCATCGTCGGTCTGG
>JAAEOR010000820.1 GCA_024222895.1 Hyphomicrobiales bacterium
GAACCGTGCGCTCGGCAGGCAACACCGTCACCGCAGCTGTCGTCAATCGGGGCATCGCAACCTCCTATCTCGGGTTCCGATTCCTCTTGCCACAACAAAAGCGATTCGACTCCTCAAAAATCTCAAACCAAAACGGAGTCAGTATCTCCACTCACATGAACTAGGCTTCCCCCTGAAACGGCTATGATCAGAACCAGTCCGGCGATCTCGATGAGTGTTGCCACAACGGCCGCCGAAACAGATTCGAAAATGCCCCAGAACGCCAAGACTCCCAACACGAGCACCACCGTGCAGATGACCAGTGCCGCCGGCAGTTCTATGAATACATCGAGATAGCCAACGAAGCCGTTCGCCAGTGTTGCCGATGACACCAGGCCCGAGAACACGATGAGCAACCCGACCAGCGTCGACAGTTCGCGGCGGCCAAAGCCCTCCTGCACGTAGACTGCCTCGGCGCCAGAGAGGGGATGGCGGGTGGCCAGCTCGGCATATGTAAATGCCGTGAACGAGGCCACCAGAGCAGCAACCAGGAAAGCGAGCGGCGCATACATGCCGGCAGCACCGGCAACTTCGGACCGCCTGCGTGGTCGGGCTCTACAATGTCCTCGCCCGGCGGTTTCCGGCGGCGCGGCTGTATTTTGACGTTGAGCGGACGCGGGGCTAGGCGTCCGGCTCGCAGGCTGAAGCGCTTCCCCGGCTACGGCACGCGAATTCTGCGTTTGAATCGTACGCGAATAGACCAGCCAATGCCAAACGTCTGGACGATGATGGCGAAGATCAGCGTAAGCGGAACGCGCTTATCCGAGAGGACGGCCACAAAGCCGCTCGATCCAGCGTCGGCGTGAACGGTTTGGTTGTCATACGTTCCAGCAAGAACCTTAGGAGAGCTGCGTGTTGATGAGAACGAAGGACGCTGCTCTTCACGACGTCGGCCGCGGCCAGAGGATCAGCACGAAGGCGATGGCCCAGGCCACAATCCAGAAGACCCATGTTACGGTGGGATGCTCAGCCTGCCACTCGAGAATGCGTTTGTGGAAAGCCACAGTGCGTTATCTCCCTTTAAGCCGACATTTCCCGGATGAACCCGAGTTTCTTGAGAAACAGTAGCCATCATGATCGCCCCAGGCAATGCTGAGCGCCGTGTGGGCAGAGAGGCCCGGGAGTGCGGGCGCGACAACATTGAAGGCCCCAAGCCATCGGCGCAGAATACGTGCATGTCCGAGGTTCCCCGCCTGATCGTCGTCATGGCCTTCGACAGAAACGAAATTGGCCTTCTTGGCGCGCCGTATGACTGGCGCAAAAAGTTGGCCGCCAAGGATACTGTTTGTGAATACTCCACCGCCTGAAAGGCGGTGGCTTCAGGTTACGGCTTAAAGCCGGATCAGTCCGCCTTCGGCGGACTCACGTGACGGAAAAGTTGTCGTCTCGCGAGCCCGCGCCGTCTCCCGCAGCAGTTCCCGACATCGGTTGCCCACGTCTCCCCCATGCACCTGGTACCGCTACTTCGTCACCCAAACCAGGTGATACTCGCAATCCCAGACTGTGTGGCTGCCGCGCTTGTGCCATTCCATTCAACCACTGTAGAACGAAACCGTCGCGATCCCATGCCGCCTAAAGGCGTGGGGTTTACTGATCCCCTATCGGGGACTCTAAACATTCAATCCGGACCAATTGAGTGGGGCTGCTCAGTTTGGAAAGTCCTCGTGACAAAGCCCCATTTTCAACGACCAACAGCCGCGTCGAAGCGACGCTCTTGGGGATCAAGTGAGTGGAGATACTTCACCGCTATCCCTACCTCTGGGGCTGCATCCTCGCAGCCGTGATTCTGTCGGTTGCGGCCCTGCTGCTGCCCGGCGCGAGACGCATCGCCTTCTTCAGCGGCATCCTGCACGCGCCGTCCGGGGCCTTCGCCTTCACGTTCGGAGCGTACTTCGCGCCACGCAGACTTGGTGGCGGCGTGGTGGGGATCGAGGATTTCCTCTTCAACTATTCCAGTGGCCTGGCGGTCTGGTTGCTCGTCGCCCTGTGGCCGTTGGGCCGGAGTCTTCAGGTCGACTGGGACCTCCTGCCCGCTATCCTCCGGCGGGCAGCCCTGTTCGCGCTGCTGGCGCCCCAGGCGTATTTTGTCCTGTGGTTCTTGGGGCTGAACCCAATGACGTCACTCCTATCTGCTCTGGGCGTGTGCGGCTGCTTCGTGCTCGCCCGACGGGGCTTCCTATGGCCGCTCGCTCTCCCGGCCATGATAACCTACCCAGCATTACACTGGTTCGCGACGGCATTCGCCTTCGCCGTGTGGTCCGATCTGCCGGTCAAATGGAATCAGGACCATTTCTGGGGCATGTCACTGCCCATGCAAGCCCCGCTGGGCGAGGTGGCATGGGCTGCTGTCTTCGGCGCCTGCTGGCCGCTCGTTGTTGCGTTCCTGCTGGACGCACGCCCGGGTCCGCATAGGTCAGGCGCGTGACGCCCGGCCCGCACAACCGGTGACCGGCACCACGGCACGGTCACGTCTAGGGCATCAAGCCGCTGACCTTCCATGCCCCGGCATGGGTTTGCAACCGCAATGCTACAAGCCCGCGTCGACCCGGTCTCGGTTGCCAAACTGGGCGGCTGGGAATCATCCCAACAGGTGTTCGCGACCTACGGCCACGCCACCGACGATATGACCGTCACTGACCGGCTTTTTGACACACCAGTGACACAAGCGCCCATCAGGGGGCAAAAAAGACATTTGAAAACAAAAGGATAGAGGAAAAGACCTGCAACCCTCGTTGGGGAGGGGTGTCCCACCGGCGGAGATAGAGGAAAGCCAGTGAACTGCAGGGGAAAAGATCGACGGTCTAAGCAGACATTCCACCGGCGTCATGCCCGTAGTATGGGCGGCGTTCCTACCGCCTACACCGCGCATTCTTGCTTCAATGAGGTTTTCGGAACATACGGTGGCGCCAGGCGCTGTAGTCGAGAAGGCCGATACCATGATCAACCAGAGCCTAACCCGGATCGGTTTGACGACCGTGATCATTGCTTGCGGCGGTGCCGCTGGCGCCGACGACCCCATCCCCGATTTGACAGGCGTCTGGTCCGGCAAGGTGGAAGCCGGTGTGATGCGAGGGATACAACACCACGAGCCGGAAGCGACGGATCCGACATTCGGAAACTACGAGCTGACCTTCACCCTGGCGATCGAGAGGCAGGAGGGCGGCGCAGTCGTTGGTACCTGGTCGTCGCCGAACCATAGCGAAGAGATTCTTGGCGTTCTGCGCGGCGATGGCAAGACCCTCATCTTGGTCGATGAGGACTCCCATTTCGATGGACTGCTTCTGTCGCCAACGTCAATGGAGCTGTGTCTCGCGGAGACCCACGACGACGCGATGGGCGCCTGGTGCCTGCAAATGAAGAAACAGGCGCCCTGATAGCCGCGATTGCCGGTTCCCTTGCCGATTGAGGGGCGCCTTCGTTGGCGAAGAGGAAACAAACGCCAGCTTTAACCGCCACGGTCAGAGTCGCGACGCGATGGGCGTCCGTGTGCCCGCGTAGCTCTACAGTCAACGCATCCTCGCAGCGCAGCCGCGATGGCATTTTCGTGTTCAGATACTGGTTCGTCCCAAGATCCTGCGCTGTACGACGCTCCTCATCGCGTGCATCGGACAGCGCAGGTCAATTCTCCGACTCACGCAACCACCATGACAACACTCAGCGTCACTGAGCGGTTATGCGCTTGCCTTCGAATGTCGCCCCGAAGGTTCTGGCAGGTTCCTCCGTTGGCGCAAGCGGATCCTGACCAGGGCCGTATTGTCTGCCCGACGAGGAACCGGTGACAGTTTGATATTTCCCCTGGACCAGGTCGCCGAATTGGAAACTGTATTCGATGATCACCGTGCCCCGTGGTTGGCCGGTGTCGAGATCGAAGTTGAAGTCAACGATTCGTGCGCTTGCTGCATCCGGTCCGGTTTGCTCCCAGGCACCAATGCCGCTTGAGAATCCAATAATCGACTCCTGCGCACTCACCAGCGTAACGTTGCCGCTACGGTCGAAAGACAAAGCGTGTTGGTGACCGTTTTCCTGGTAGAGGATGTAGCTGCCTTCGATCTCGAGCGCGTCCTTGTCGCTTGCGCCCGCGCCGGACGCGGCCAGAATGAGTACCCCCGCGCAAACAGCCGTTGTGATGGCTTTCGTCAGCTTTCCCTCTGGTTATCTGTTGGTCCAGCCCTTCACAGTAATGGACCAAAGACAGCACAATTTCCGGCAGGAAGGATTCCGGATCAAACGTTGCTGCCAAAGGCAGCAGACGAGAGAAACGACCCTACGATCAACCAAAGCCTAACCAGGATCGGCTTGACGATCGTGTTCGCAGCATGTGCCGGCGCGGCCGGCGCCGAAGACGATAAGCCCGACTGGAGGGCATCTGGTCCGGCAAGGTCGAATCCGGTGTGATGCGTGGGATCCAACACCACGTGCCGGAGGCGACTGAACCGACATTCGGAGATTACGAACTGACCTTCAACCTGGCGATCAAGAGGCAGGAAGGCGGCGCGGTAGTCGGTACGTGGCCGTCGCCCGGCCATAGCGAAGAAATCTTTGGCGTCCTGCGCGGAGACGGCAAGACCCTCATCATGGTCGATGATGCCCCGTTCGCTTACAGGTGGGGATTGCGCGGCCGAAACCGCTCAACCAGCTTTTGGTTCACCTCATCCGCGCCAGGCATGTTGGCACTCAAGTAGATCGGCGCATCGCCGTCCGACGCCAGGCGGGCGGCCACGTCAACGAAGATCGCGTTGAGGATGGTGACGCCAACCGCCGTCGACACCGGGCCGACCATCTGGTCGGAGCCCGGCAGCGCAATCACCGCGTCGCCTGGCGGAGCACCGTTATCGAGGACGATGTCGGCCAGATCGGCGAGACGATCGCGCCCTTCGGCTGTTGCCGTGGAGTATGCGACCGAGGTCATCGCGATAACCGTGCAGCCACGCTCGCGCCCGGCCCGCGCCGCCTCCAGCGGCGCCGCGTTGACACCGGAATTGGAAATCACGATCAGGACGTCACCCGGCCGGATGTCGTAGCGGTCGAAGATCGGCCTGACGATCCCTTCGGTCCGCTCATACACCGTGCCGGCAATGGCACCCTCGTGAAGCATGATCGGCGCGGCCAGGATCGGCACGGTGATGGCAAGACCGCCGGCGCGGTAATGCATCTCCTCGGCCATCACATGGGAGTGGCCGGTGCCGAAAACATAAACCCGGTGGTCGGAGCGCGCCGCCGCCGTGATAGCGTCGGCCGCCGCCGCCATGGCATCGGCGACATCGCGTTTCAGCGTCGCCAGACGCCCAATCAGTTCGTCGAAATAGCGATCCGTCATTTCCGTCATTGGGCCGCCTCGGACTGAATGGACAGGTCCACCTTCATGACGTACGCGTCGCCGCGATAGACCGAACGGACGAATTCAAAAGCGGCGCCGTTGCTGTCGAAAGTTCGGCGGGTCAGTTCCAGCACCGGCGCTGCGTCCGCGAGTTCCAGCGTCCGGGCGACCGCAGGCGGCGCCAGCGCTGCCTTGAGGCTCTGCTCGGCCGACGTCGGTTCGACCCGATAGTGCTTGCGCAGGATATCGTAGAGGGACTCATGGGCGAAATCGGCCATCTCCAGCAACCCCGGCGCGACATCGGCGCGGACCTCGGTCGTTTCCATCGCCACCGGCTGACCGTCGGCAAGCCGGACACGCATCAACCGGTGGACGACGCCCCGGATCGGCAGGTCGAGCGCGGCGGCACAAAGCCTGTCTGCGTCGCCCGGCCCGGAGGCGACAACGATGCTCGACGGTCGACGTCCCAAACGTTCCATTTCCTCGGTGAAGCCGGTTAGCGTCGCCAGCTTCTGCTCGATCGCCGGTTGGCTGACAAAGGTCCCCTGCCCCGTCCGCGTTACCAGAATGCCACGGGCAGCCAAATGCTGAAGCGCCTGGCGGGCCGTCATTCGGCTGATACCGTGTTTCTCGGCCATGACCCGTTCGGAGGGCAGCTTGTCGCCTTCCTTGATCCGGCCAGCGGCGATGTCTGCCTCCAGCGACGACGCGATTCGCCGATAGATCGGCCCCGTCATCCCCTCCATCAGTCCTCAGCCATCAAGGTGGTCACAACGCAGATAGTGGTATAGTCCACCCCTCAGATGGTATAGACCGCCATCGAAAATGCAAGCGTATGTCGTTCGGCGGGAACATCGCCGGCTTGCTCACCGTTGTCCTGCCTCGGTCAGTCCAGCGACGCGATCAAGGCATCGCGCCGCCTCTGAAAGAGCGCCAGTGCCGGACCGTAGACGACGGGACCGACAGCGGACGGCGTGTAGCGGGACGCCGCTTGCGGCGCCGACAGCGACGCAGTGCGAATATCCGGATAGAGCCCGAGCGCGGTCGCGGCTATCAGTGCGGCGCCGCGGGCCCCGAGTTGCGCTCCGGCTGGGACGACGATCTCGAGATTTGTGACGTCAGCGATCATCTGGGCCCAAACCGGGTTCTTGCCGCCGCCGCCGGTCAGCAGCATTCGATCGCCCCCAAATCCCAGCGTCGACACCAGGTCGCAAAGGGCGAAAGCGACACCCTCAAAGACCGCGCGAAGCAGTTCGCCGCGACTATGGGCAGGGGTAAGCCCGCTGAACTGGGCCCTCGCATCCGGCGCGACTACCGGAGCAATGATGCCGCTTTCGCTGAGATAAGGCAGGTAGATAACGCCGTTTGCGCCCGGTGGCACGCCCTCGATCATCGCGGTGACCGTCTGGTAGGCGTCCGGCTGGCCGACCAGTTCAGGCGCGAGCAGCGACACCGCCCAGTCTACGTTGAGGGTCCCTGCGACGTTGACCATGGAGCGATACCAACAGTCACCTGGTAGCGAGAACAACAGCCCGACATCGGGTGGCGTGAACACCGGTTCGTCGTGACAGATCCCGGCCATGCAGGTGGTACCGAGAACGGCGGTTGCCAGCCCCGGCTGCAACCCGCCGGCGCCAATCACCGTGGCGGCCACGTCGCCGGCGCCAATCGCCACCGGTAAGCCTTCCGGCAAACCCGTGCGGCCGGCCGCCTCGCCGGTGAGGCCACCGACGATGGTTTCCGAGTCGCGGATCGCCGGCAGTAGATGGGCGAGGTCTTCCAGGCCGAACAGCGCGATCATCGCATCGCTTCGCCAGCGCCGCCGAGCGTCGCCCGGAATAACCGCGGCCTCGCTGCGGTCAGTGGCGACCAAACCGGTCAACCGGAGCCGCAGATAGTCCTTGTAGCTGACCACATGGCACGCCTCGGCAAGCAGGTCGGGTTCGTTTTCCTTGAGCCAGCCGAGCACCGGCAGCGTGCAGCCCTGCTGAAGGACGGAACCGGACGACCGAAAGATCCGCGACAGAACGTCGGGGTCCTTTGCCTGCATGCGATCGAGGATCGGTTGGCTGCGACTGTCTTCCCAGATGATACCCGGCCGCAGCGGCTCGCCGGCGGCATCGAGCACCCAGGCTCCGACCATGGCGGCGGACAGCCCAATGCCACTCACCCGGCCGGGATCGATTCCGGCTTCCAAGACCACACCGCGGAGCACGGCAACCGTAGCCTCCCAGGCTTCCACGGGATCCAGTTCGCTCCAGCCGGGTCGGGGTCGCCGCAACGTTGTCCGCTGCGATTTGACCGCCATAAGCCGACCTTCACGATCGAAAAGGGCAGCCTTGCACAGCGATGAACCGGCATCGATGCCGAGCAGAAAGCGGTCGGCCGTCATGACACCGCCGTAGCTGACACCACTTCCCGCCGGGGACTGCCGAACGGGTCAAAAGCGTTGCGCGTGAGAGTTCTGAAACCGACGCCGGACACGGGTCGCGTTAGAGCTTTGGGTTTCACCATTCGATCTCTTCCAGCGTTCGCGGTTACGAGGCAACTCGAACCGCCTTGCACGGATCCCAAGACGCTGCGGTGATCGAACCATGGACGACGGCGTCGACACAAGAAACTGCAACCGACAAAAACACGCACGATGGCGAGTCCTCTGATCACGCCCCTCAGCCGGATCACGGGCCAAGAGCTGGCTGACGACTGCGATCGCCGCCTTGGTGCTGTTCGGACTGCTGGTGGTCGCCTACCGCACCATGCAGGACCCGGACACCCGTCGCTTCACCCGAGGAATGCCCGCCCTTGTGGCCCTCCTGGCCTTTTCTGGCGCTGTCGTCGACATGCTCGACATCGTGGTCAAGGGCCGGGCGTTGAAAAAGGTCCTGGGCATCATCGAAGACGGCGGCGAGATGATCGTCGCCAGCCTTATCGTAGCCTACACGTTCTGTAACCTGTCCGATGTGAGGCGACATTCGCGGCCTGGCTAAACGGCCAAAGGCCACGGCCGCCGGAAACGAAGTCCAATGACCGGCGAGTAGACAAAAACGCAGCGGGGCTACCCCCGCCGCGTCTTCCTAGCGCCCTCGTTGACAGCGATTGATGCGACGGCCGGAGTTAAGGCATCGTTAATCGCGGCCCGGTTCACCCGGCGCTTGCGCCGGCACCGCGTCTACTGGGCATCTGCCCCCGGGGCGAGCACGCGATACGACTGCCAGGCTTCCTCGAACTGCGGTAGCTGGTGGGTTCCCGCCGAGGCGAATGCGATGCCGGAGCCCGCGACGAGGTCCTTGACCGTGCGGGAAGCGATCACCTGGTTCTCTTCGGCAAGGTCGGCCAGCTTGTCCGCGATCGTGGCCGCCATGCCCCCGGCATTGGCCTCTACCAGATCGACCTCACCAGTGTGCGTGCCCACCCGAACGTTCAAGCCCGCCCGGCCGAGCAATTCGATAATCTCCATCGATGCGCGCAGTGCCCGCGCCGGACCATTGAAGCGAGCCGTCAGCGACTCCTCGCCTTGGTTGATCAGAATCCCGCCGGCGCGCGCGATGGCAAGGCGAACCGGTCCCTCCAGCAAACCCGGTTCACGATCGTATTTCAGGACAAGCACGGTGGCGACGAACCGCTCAACCTCCCGGGTCTCGGGCAGGCTGGCAATGAAATCCGAAATCGCCTGGATGATCTCAAGGGGGCTGTCGCCGACCCATGGTATATGGTCCCGGCCCGGAAGCTCCAGATATCGCGCACCGGGAATATTGTTGGCCAGCGTTCGACCACCTTCGACATCGACCAGAGTGTCGTGCCCCCTGTGAATGACCAATGTCGGCACCGCAATTGCCGGCAAGATCTGCGATATGTCGATCTCCTTGTTCATCCGCATGAGATCCACGACCGCGCCCGGCGTCGCACCCAGCCGCTCGAACTTGCCCCACCACACGCGGAATTGGTCGTCTCCCACCATCGACGGCGCGTAGTAGCCGACGCTGTTACCGGTGCCCCATGCGGACCCCGCATAGTCGAACAGCTCCTGCAGTGCTGCGTCATTCGGGAACCACGAGGAGAACTGGGCAAAAGCGCCGTAGAGGATCAATCCGGACGCACGCTGCGGGTGGCTCGCTGCAAACAGCGACGCAAGTGATCCGCCTTCCGAAATTCCCATGATGACGGCCCGGTCGAAGCCGGCCGCGTCCATGACCGCCCGGACATCATCCATCCGTTCGTCCATCCCGGGCAGATTGGGAACCTGGTCGGACAGGCCCGTGCCCCTTTTGTCGAACATGGCGACGCGCGCAACCTTGCCGAGCGCGGTGAGCCAGCGGTTGAAGTTTGGTTCAGCCCAATAGTTGTCGATCTGGGAAATGAATCCGGGCGCGAACACGAGGTCGACGGGTCCATCGCCGAACAGCTGATAGGCAATGTGAACATCACCGCTGCGGGCATATAGTGTCGTTGGGTTGGGAGTAAGACACTCCGCCGATACCGCCTGATCATCCCCCGCGGATTCAACCGCGACCGGGGCAACGAACCGAAATCCGCGCCCGTGAACAGTGCGGATGAAGTCCTGATTCTTTCCCGTGTCGCCGATCAGTTGTCGCGCGGTCTTGATCCGGCTGCTTACCGCCGCATCGGAGACGATGCGCCCGTCCCAGACGCTTTCGATGATCTCGTCTTTGGTAACGATGCGGTCGCGGTTCTCGATCAGCAGCAGCAGCAAGTCGAGAACCTGCGGCTCGACTTTCTTTCTCGTCTCGTTTTGCCAGAACTCGAAAGCGGCGGTGTCAATCCGATGGGGACCGAACGTGTAGATCACGATTGTCTCCCTCAAAGAGCCTTCCCGCGCCAATCCTAGCACCGAACCCGCTTCTCTCACACTCGATGTGATCTGCGCCGGCTCAAGCGCGTGACGGGGCAGGAGAAGCGCGAAGATCGTATCGGGGATGCGGTCGAGGGCTTCGACATGCCCTGTCTTGGGCTTGAACTGGCCTGCCCGAAGGGTTGCAGACGCATGGAGCATCAGAAAAGCGGGCTGAATCGGCGAGCGGGGACGAAACCGGAAAAAATACAGGAACTCTACATAGTCTCTCCAAGCACCTCCGGGCCTTCATTCGTAGGTTTCCCTCGTCGCCGGCTTCCAGCCGTTGCAACCGGAGACATCGAACCGAGGCAAGCGAGGAAAAGATCATGCCACTCATCGACATTCAGGTCATCGCCGGCGTGTTCGACCACGGCCAGAAGAAACAGATGATCGAAAAGATCACCGACACGATGGTCGAGATCGAGGGCGAGGCAATGCGCGGGGTCACCTGGGTCCGCATCCAGGAGCTTGCCGATGGTGAATGGGGCATCGGCGGCAAGGCTTTGACCGCCGAAGACATCAAGGCGCTCCAACAATCTCAGGCCTGACATTCGCCAGTCGAACCGGGCGACCAGGTCCCAAATGAACCCGACGGATTCGACCGTCATCACACCGAAAACCCAAGGAAGCGAGAAAAGACCATGACCGACTTTATTAGCAAGGACGCGAGTGAACTGATTGGCTACAACGATAGCGAGATCGAATTGGAAGACGTCATCAATGGCAACGTTGGAAACGCTGAGAAATTAGGGTCCCGCGGCAACGATATGCTGAAGGGCGGTGGCGGAGCCGACAACCTCTATGGTGGCAAAGGCACCCATATCGGTTCTCATATTCATTCAGAAGAGCTCGTGCGGATAACGTCGAGAATGTACACGGATCAGAGCCCGGGGATGTCATCGCTGACAACGACACCAAAACCGGGATCGACGAATATCGCCGCGATGACATCATCGGAAGCCTTCCTGGCAATGATGTCTTGAAGGGCCGCCTCGGCAACGACGAGATCCTTGGCGAAGAAGGCAAGGGCCCGCTCGCCAAGGATTTAATGTGGACGCCGCCTACGTCGTCATGTCGACCCGCTGCCCTCACTGTTCCGTCCGCGCGTTAGCCGGACGGCGGCTAGCCCGGATTTTTTCGTGAATCTCTCGGGCTAGAGCACTCTGCCCTTGGGTAGAGACGTATCCTAGGTTTCTGAGGTGCGCGGCTTCTCCTTCAGTGCGTCGTTCGAGGCCCGGCCACGCCGGGCGCCTCAGGATGAGGAGGGGCCGGCTCGGCGAAGTCCAGCTGACCCAGCCAGACGAGGCCGCTCACATCAACATTCGAACATTTGGACTGAGAGCCTGTCCTCCGACTTGATCGGGGGATGTTCCGCGTCAGCGGAACCTCGAAGCACGCATGTCGTGGGCGTCTGATTGCAGAACTGACTTGTCGGTTGGCGTGTTTTCGAACGCAAGCAAGACCAAGTCAGCGCGCGCCCGATGTGGCCGAAGGCAAGCTCTTCGAGGCCGCCTGCGGCAGCACTCAATCGTCCTCAGCGATTCTGACCAAAAGCGGAGCGCTCTAGTTCCGCTGCACAGTGATTGTGACACTTTGAATGTTGGGATGATGGCTCCCGTCCATGCTCCGCTCGTCCTCCGCGAAGGCGGAGGACCCAGATTCTTTTTCACAGCAAGTGTCGGAGCCGGACCAGTAGAAGCCGCGTGCGACGGCTTTTCGCCAAGCAAAAGGAGCGGCCCCCCCCGAATATCCGTCAGGCCTGGGGCTGAGGCTCCATCCCGGCATCGGGCTCGCCGGCGTCCTTTGGCTTGCCCTTGGTGACGGGGACCGCGGAGCCCCGGGCTGCCGGCTGGTCGTCGTCGGTATCGCGCACCGGGCGCTTACCCGCCAGGAGGTCCTTGATCTCCTCGCCGGAGAGGGTTTCGAACTCGAGAAGCCCTTGCGCCAGTGCCTCGAGATCATCGCGATGATCGGTCAGGATCCGCTGCGACTCCGCCAGCCCGGATTCAACCAGTCGGCGGATCTCGGCATCGATCTTCTGCGACGTTGCCTCGGAAATCGTCTGCTGGCGCGACACGGAATGGCCGAGGAAGACCTCCTCCTGGTTTTCACCATAGGCGACGGCGCCAAGCTCGTCCGACAGGCCCCAGCGAGTCACCATCATCCTGGCCAGGCGCGTCGCACCTTCGATATCGGAAGCGGCACCCGAGGTAACCTTGTCACGGCCGAAGATGATCTCCTCGGCAACCCGCCCGCCCATCATGATGGCAAGACGCGAGGTCATCTGTTCGAGACTCATCGACAGCTTGTCCCGTTCGGGAAGTTGCATAACCATGCCCAGCGCCCGGCCCCGCGGGATAATGGTCGCCTTGTGCACCGGGTCGGTCGCCGGCACGTTCAGCGCCACGATCGCGTGGCCGGCTTCGTGATAGGCGGTCAACCGCTTCTCGTCCTCGGTCATGACCAGGGTGCGGCGTTCCGCGCCCATCATCACCTTGTCCTTGGCGTCCTCGAACTCGGCCATGGTGACCAGCCGCTTGCTGCGCCTTGCGGCGAGCAGTGCCGCCTCGTTGACAAGGTTCATCAGGTCGGCGCCGGAAAAACCGGGCGTGCCACGCGCGATGGTCTTGAGCTCGACGTCGGGTGCCAGCGGCACCTTGCGGACATGCACTTTCAGGATCTTCTCGCGACCGACGACGTCGGGATTGGGCACGACGATCTGCCGGTCGAAGCGGCCGGGACGCAGCAGGGCCGGATCGAGGACGTCGGGGCGGTTGGTCGCGGCAATGAGGATAATCCCCTCATTGGACTCGAAACCGTCCATCTCAACCAGAAGCTGGTTCAGTGTCTGCTCGCGCTCGTCATTGCCGCCGCCGAGGCCGGCACCTCGATGGCGGCCGACAGCGTCGATTTCGTCGATAAAGATGATGCACGGCGCGTTCTTCTTCGCCTGCTCGAACATGTCGCGAACCCGGCTCGCGCCGACCCCGACGAACATCTCGACAAAGTCCGACCCGGATATGGTGAAGAACGGCACACTGGCCTCGCCCGCAATTGCCCGCGCCAGCAGCGTCTTTCCGGTACCGGGCGGGCCCACCAACAGCACGCCGCGCGGGATGCGTCCGCCGAGCCGCTGAAACTTCTGGGGATCACGGAGAAACTCAACGATTTCCTCGAGATCTTCCTTCGCTTCGTCGACGCCGGCGACATCCTCGAACGTCACCCGTCCGTGCGCCTCCGTCAGAAGCTTGGCCTTTGATTTGCCGAAACCGAGCGCCTTGCCGCCGGTACCCTGCATCTGGCGCATGAAGAAAATCCACACCGCCAGAATCAGGAACATCGGCAGCCAGGAGATCAACATGCCGATCAGCGACTGCCCCGCCTCAGCCGGCGGCTGGGCGGAGATCGTAACCCCGCGCTCTTCCAGACGATTGACCAGATCCGGATCGACCGGCGCGAATGTCTGGAATGACTCGCGATTTTCGTAGGTACCCGAGATCTGCTGGCCCGAAATCACCACACTGGTAACCTTGCCGGCATCCACATCGGCAAGAAACTGCGAATACGAGATATCCGGGCCCTGTGTCCGCTGGCTCGATGTCTGGAACAGGTTGAACAGGGCTATCAGGACAAGCCCGATAATCACCCACAACGCAAAACTACGGAAATTGGCGTTCATGCTTGTCCTTTTGCGGCCCCAAACCGCAATACCCCATGACCTGTCAGGTAAGATAGGTCCCGACGCACCGAATTCCAACACAGGACTGCGGGCCTAAAGTGCCGGAATTGCGACAGAGTCACCATCCACTCCCGTCATGTACCGTAATTCGGGAACAGTGGCGCGACCGCAAGGCGGCTCCCAACCGTCTGACTTGCGGTCACGGACAGGCTGCGGCAAGCCAGTGCCGCCGCCCCAAGGCTCGGTGCCGCCAGGAGCTGTTTGCGGCGCCAGATGCCGGGTTGAACCATCAGTGCGGCGATCGGTACGCCGCGTGGACGCAGGTCGATTTGCGTGCGGCCGGTCTCGCCGATCGGCCCGACGGTCAGATCGGACGGCGCATCGGCGTCCAGAGCAACCCGAAACCGCCGATCCCACGATAATGGCACACCGGGGCGGATCGGGTGGTGCGCCAGGCCGGATCGGCCGGCTTCTCGATAGACCAGGATTTCGGCCGGCCTACAGTCGATCGTGACGCCGGCGAGCGTGCGCTTGCGGAGCCCTTCGCTCGCACCGGTCAGTGCCTCATGCAGGGCCGCAAGGCGACGATATCGCGGTGGATAGTGTGCACCGCCGGCCGCCATCAACAGCCGGGACAAGAGCCTGAGGCGCACCTCCTTGGGCGCGGCGCAGAAATCCGCCCGGGCGATCCGTGCAATCGCAAGGTCGTCGACGACAACCGCAGCCTGGATAACGGCATCGGTGGCAGTATCGATCGCTGCCGCGGCGGCGGCACACCGCTCGGCGGTTGCCGCCAGTTCGGTTGCGCCAATTCCGGCCGCGGCCAGTGTCGGCATCAGGCGGCGGATGCGGGCCCTCAGGAACCGCGGGTCCCGGTTCATCGGATCATCGACCGGCTCGAATCCAGCGGCAGCAGTGGTGGCGGCCAGACGGGCGCGAGGCAAGACCAGGAACGGCCGAAAAATCGTTAGGTCGCCGCACTCCACCGCCGGCCGCATTGCCGCGAGCCCAAAAACGCCGGCGCCGCGCTGAATTCGGATCAGAACGGTCTCGGCCTGGTCATCCTGGTGATGAGCGGTCAGCAGATGGGTAGCGCCACAGGCCCGGGCCGCGGTCGTCAGCAGCCCGTAACGGGCGTCGCGGGCTCCTGCCTCCACATTCGCCGTCGGCACGGCCCCGGTAACGGTCAACACTTTCGCCGACAGTCCACGCGATCCGGCAATTTTCGCGACCTTGCGCGCCTCCTCGCCCGAACCCGGGCGCAGACGGTGATCGACGGTGAGAACAATGGCGCGCGGGCGGCCCGGCCGGCGGCGCCAGCGGTCGATCAGTTCTAGCAGGGCGAGAGAGTCGGCGCCGCCGGACACTGCCAGAGCGATAATCTCAGCCTTGCAAAGCGGCGCGAACAGCTGTTCGCACTCGCCGTCGCTCAGCGGGAGCGAGACATCAGCAACTGGCAACGGCCTGCTCGGCGGCAACCCGTTGCCGCAGCGCATTCGATGAATCCGGATATTTGCGCAGCACCTCGGCATAGGTCTGGCATGCCGCCTCACGCTCGCCCAGACCGGCAAGCGACAAACCGAGCTTGAGCAGGGTATCGGGGGCCTTCGGACTTTGTGGATAAGCCTTGTAACCGGCCAGGAACTCGTCAGCTGCCTCGCCGAAGCGGCCGCGGGCGAACAGGCTCTCACCCAGCCAGTAGCGGGCGTCGGGGGCCCGGTTATCGTCCGGAAAAGTCGTCAGGAAGCTCCGGAAACTAGCCTCGGCCCGTTCGTAGTCACCCCTGAGGATGCTGTTATAGGCACGTTCATAGTCTGAGCCCGCATCGCCGAGGGAAGCGACCACGGTTTCGTCCCGCACCTCCGCCGCCACGGCTCCGACAACCTCACCGTTACCGGGGGCAGTGAGATCTATCGGCTGTTGGGGCGGCGCGTCGATCACCAGACGACCTAGGGGTTCGGCTGTCGCACCTTGCACGGTCCCGGTGACCGCCGGGGCGTTTTCCAGTGCCGCCGGGGCAAACTCATCGCCAAGCTTCTGCTGCATCTGGTGAAGCTGAAACGCGAGTTCCTCGACCTGGCCGGTAAGCTCGCGAATATGTGCTTCAGCGCGGGCAAGGCGCTCTGTGACATCCATTTCCGCCACGGCCTGGGCGTCTTCCTGGGCTCGCT
Source organism: Hyphomicrobiales bacterium (assembly GCA_024222895.1). GTDB lineage: Bacteria > Pseudomonadota > Alphaproteobacteria > Rhizobiales > Kaistiaceae > Bauldia. Next base: position 16,059 of record JAAEOR010000820.1, read on the forward strand.
TTTCGGCCCGCTCCTGCCGCTTCGACCACGGCCACCAGGCCGCTTCGGCGACCGGTGGGGCGGCCATGCCGACGGTGAGCAGTAGGGTCGCGGCGAGAACCAACGGTCGGGTAGTGCGGGCTTTAATCGTCACGGAAATCCGTCCCTGAAGTGCCTGATGCTGTGAGACCGGCCTATATCACGCAATCTCGCCGACAGCATAGGACGCCAGAGTTCGGCCAAAGTTGGGCGTATCAGGGGTAGGTGGCGGCCGGATCCGTTTGGCGGATCACGCCCCGGCGGTGTTGAGGACGACCACGGCGCGGCGATTCTGCGACCAGCAGGAGATGTCGTTGCAGACCGCGACCGGGCGCTCCTTACCGAACGAGATCACCTTCATCCGACCGGCCGCAACGCCACGAGCGGCGAAGTAGTCGCGGACAGCGGTTGCGCGGCGCGCGCCAAGCGCGATGTTATACTCGCGGGTTCCGCGTTCGTCAGCATGGCCTTCGATGACAAAAGTGTAGCGCGGATACTGGTTGAGCCACTGGACCTGGCGATTGAGCGTGGCGGTAGCCTGGGGCGTGAACTTGACAGAATCGGTCTCGAAGAAGATCCGGTCGCCGACGCTGACAACGAACTCCTGGCTCGACCCGGCATTGGCGGCGGAACCGGTGATGGCGAGATCGGCGCCGGTCAGTTCCTTTTTGCTGCTGCAGGCGGCCAGTGCAAGCGCAACGCCGAGCACCGCAATCAGTCGACCGAGGCGCATTGCGGTTAGACTCTGCGGCATGCGTTAAACTCCCGGTCCACCATGCCGGCCATGGTGCCGGCTTGTGGTTAAATTCGCGTTCAGCGACGTGGTTAAGAAAGCATTGCCGACCAGGTCGCCTCACCGGCCCGTTCGCCATCCACGATGGTCTTCCGAACAGGCTGCCCCCGCAAGCCGACGCAACGCTAGACAGCAGCGTTCATTTAATCAAGGGCGACCATGCCGGGTCGGACGCGAAGCCCTGCGTCGGAATGCGAAACTCGTTGAAACCGACCAGATCGATCGACCACAGTTGCGGCCCGCCGGTGGCACCCTGTGTATCGCGGAAGAACATCAGCGCCCGGCCGTTAGGCGCCCAGGTCGGCCCTTCATTGTGGAAACCCTGGGTGAGGATACGCTCGCCGGAGCCGTCCGGCCGGATGATACCAATGCTGAACTGGCCGGCATGCCGCCTGGTGAAGGCAATGTAGTCGCCGCGAGGCGACCAGACCGGTGTCGAATAACTGCCCTCGCCAAACGTAATTCGCTGTGGATTGGATCCGTCGGCGCCCATCACATAGAGTTGCTGCGAACCGCCACGATCGGATTCGAAGGCAATGCGCGAACCGTCCGGGGCGTAGGAGGGGCTGGTGTCGATCGCCGCCTGGTTGGTGAGCCGGGTGATTTCCCGGGTTCGCAGGTCCATGGCGAAGATATTGGCGTTGCCCTCCTGCTGCAGGCTCATGATCACCCGCTGGCCGTCCGGCGAGAAACGAGGGGCGAAGGTCATGCCGGGAAAGTTGCCGACCAGTTGCCGCTGGCCGCTATCGATATTGAGCAAGTAGACCCGGGGATCGCCACCCTCATACGACATGTAGGTGATTTCCTGGCTCGACGGGCTGAACCTGGGCGTCAGCACCAGTTCGCGGCCGGCGGTCAGATAGCGGACGTTGGCGCCGTCCTGATCCATGAGCGCGAGGCGCTTTACCCGATTGTCTTTTGGTCCGGTCTCGTCGACATACACAATCCGCGTGTCGAAATAGCCGGGCTCTCCGGTCATCCGTTCGTAGATCGCATCGGCGATGATATGCGCCACCCGACGCCAGTTCTCCGGGCTGGTGAAGAATTGCTGGCCGGCAAGCTGCTGGCCGCCGAACACATCCCACAGGCGAAACTCGGTTCGCAGCCGGCCGTCGGGCTGCTGCTCGATTGCACCGATGACCAGTGCCTTGGAATTGAGCACCCGCCAGTTGGCAAAGCCGGGTACCGCATCGGCTGAGACCACCCGTTCGGTAAACGTCGCCGGGTCGAGCGGCCGGAACACGCCCGAGCGTCGCAGGTCGGAGGAAATCATGCCGGCAATCTCGACGCCGACCGCGGAACCGGGCGGGGCGAGAAACGGCGGCACGGCGATCGCAACCGGCTGGATCTTGCCACGGGTGATCTCCAGCTCGAGCTGGGCATGCGCTGCAAGGGTGGAAACCAGCAGGGCGCACATGCCGGCGAAAATTGCGGCATGAAGAGTGGGGCCACGCCGCATCATCGCGCTCACAATCAACACCCACTCAGCCACCGAACATCTCCCTCGGGTCAAACGTCATGATGATTTCCTTCCAGCTATCATAACTCGCCACCGGAAGATTGTATGGCGCACAGCGCTCGACTGCGCGAACCGCCTCCTCGGCGGCAACCTGGCCGATCTGTGTCGGGCGATACTCGACGACCTCCGGTGACCGGGCAAGCGTGCCATTCGGGTTCAGGAACATCTTGATCTTCACCCGCTGTTGGGCGGGATCGGTGCGCGTCGGCGGAATCTCCCAACACCCGGCCAGGCGGGCCATCAACGCATCGATCTGGTTTTGCTTGAGCTCGGTTGACGGCGACCCGGTGACGGCACCAATTGATGGATCCGTTTCAGCGGGCGCATCATTATCAAGAAGGGCGGCGATATTATCGGTGAACTGCTCATCCGGCTGCGGGCGGTCCGGTCGGACCCGCGGCAGCGGCGGCGGGGTTACTGCCTGCTCCTGCGTCGGTTCCTCGAGCTCGGGTTCCGGCTCGGGCGGCGCTTCTTCCGGAAGCGGCTCGGGCTCCACTGGCTCCGGAGGCGGTTCGGGTTCCGGTGGCGGCTCGGGCTCGGGTTCAGGCTCCGGCTCGGGCTCGGGCTCGGGTGGCAGTTCCTCGACCGGTTCCGGCTCCGGCGGCGGTTCCTGTACCGGAGGCGGCGGCGCAGGAGGCTCCTCCGCGGTCGGCAGGCCAATCGGAATCTGGCTGATATCGTCAATGGGAATGAACTCGAACGGCACGGCCTCGATGTCGCCGGCGTCGAGCGGCTCGAAACTGCTGAACGTCACGAGCCCCCAGGCAACGAAAGCCAGATGCCCGATGGCCGAGACCGTAAGCCCGGTACGCATGAAGAGATCAGGGTTCCGGGACCGGTTCCGGCAGGGCCGGGATCGGTTCCGGCAGGGCGGGGATCGGTTCCGGTTGGGCGGGGATCGGCTCCGGTTGGGCCGGGATCGGCTCCGGTTGGGCGGGGATCGAATCGACGCCCGCGTTTGCATTCGGTACAGGGGTCGTGACCGCGTCCGCGGCAGGGGGTGCATCGGCAACCGGAAGGGGATCGGCGATCGCGTCCGCGATCGGATCAGTGGCGTGGCTGGCGTCCGGGTCTGAAATCAGCCCAATGCGGGTGAAGCCGGCCACATTGATCGTGCCCATCACCTGCAGGATCACCCCATAGCTGGAGGCCCGGTCGCCGCGGACGTAGATTCGCTCATCGGGGCCGGCCGTCGCCAATTCGTTGAGCCGCGGCACGAGTCCGGCGATCGTGACTTCTTCCTCAGCGATGAAAATCCGGCCGTCGGGATCAACGGTCACAGTAATCGGTTCCTTTTCCACAGCCAGCGGATTGGCGGGGGCATCCGGCAGATCGATCGGCACGCCCGCCGACAGCAACGGCGCCGTGACCATAAATACGATCAGCAACACCAGCATCACGTCGACAAACGGAGTCACGTTGATCTCGCTCATCGGCTTGGCGGCGCGCCGACGATGGCGAGAGCGAAACCCCGGGCCGGAGTCGATCGATGAAGCCATTGCCTCAGACTCTTTCGTCCGCCTGTCGCGACAGAATCGCCGAGAATTCGTCGGCGAAGCCGGCGAGCCGCTGGCTGAGCTTGCTCGCATCCGCCGACAACTTGTTATACGCGACAACCGCCGGGATGGCGGCCAGCAGTCCCAGCGCCGTAGCGAGCAGAGCCTCGGCGATGCCCGGTGCCACGACGGCGAGGGACGTGTTCTTCGATGCGGCAATCGCCTGGAAGCTGGTCATGATTCCCCAGACAGTACCGAACAACCCGACAAACGGTCCGGCGGATCCGACGGTCGCAAGGAAGATCAGCCGCCGCTCAAGCCGGGCGGTTTCCCGACCGATCGTCACGTCGAGCACCTTGTCGATCCGGCTCTGCAGCCCGATCGGCGAACGTGCGCCGGCCTCGAAGGAGCGTTTCCATTCGCGCATCGCCGCCACGAAGATCGACGCCATACCGGTCGGTGTGCGTCCGGTCAACGAGCGGTAAAGGTCTTCCAGGGACTGACCCGACCAGAAGACCTTCTCGAAACGATCCATTTGCCGACGGGAGCGCGAAAAGAGAAGCCATTTGTCGAAAATGATAGCCCAAGACCATATCGACGCCAGAATCAGGCCGACAATCACCGCCTTGACGACGATGTGGGCCTGAAGAAAAAGCGAAATCAACGAGATGTCGCCGAATGGCGCTACCAGGACTGCGTCCGTCACCCCATCACCCATAGCGACTCCATTTCCGATTCGGCCTTCGTATGCAGTTGCGGTCCGGCGACCGGCTGTCGCTTGCGGCGCCCGGGACGCGGCGACGGCACGCCGGCCGTCTCAACGCCGCGACGCCTGTCGCGGTCAAATTTGTCTAAACGAGGGCCACCGGACACAGAGCGACCCACGTGCCCCATTGCGGGGCTTACGCCTATCATGGTTAACGACCGGTTATCCAGCAGCCTGGAAGCGATCGCGAACCGCGTCGGGAATCCGTCGGGCCCGGCCCTCAGGGGTAATCAAAACGATGGTCACCCTGGCGTCGACCAGCACGGTATCGCCGCGGCGAACCGACTGGCGCAGAACCAGCCGCGCCCCCGCCATTTCCTCCGCCGCGGTGTGGACCTCGAGCAGGTCGTCGATCCGGCCGGGTTTGAAGAAATCCGCATGGATGCGCCGCACGGCGAAAGCCAGCCTTTCACCGTGCTCCCCCTTGTCGAGGGCGGTATGGCCGACGCCGAGCAGGCGGACGAAATCCGAGCGGCCGCGTTCCATGAAACGGATGAAGCTGCCGTGATAGACCACGCCGGAGAAGTCGGTGTCCTCGAAATAGATGCGCACCGGCAGCACATGGCCGCCGTCAACCAGCCGGCCGGCAGAGTCGGGCCAGGTATTTTCCATGGCAGGTCCTTGCATCGATAACCGCGAAACAACGAGGATAGACCGTGCTGGCCATGACGATAAGTCCCGAAACGACGATCCCCGGGTTGCGTCTCGCCGTCCGCATTGTTGAAGGGTTACGCCCACATGAAAGTGAAGCGCATCGTTGCCGACCTGCACGCGGACGATCTGCCCAAAGCGATGGGATTCTATCGTGATATCCTCGGTCTCGAGGTCGTGATGGACCACGGCTGGATCGTGACCTTGGGGTCACCCGAGACCATGACGGTACAGATCAGTCTCGCGTGCGAGGGCGGCTCCGGCGCGCCGACGCCGGATCTTTCGGTCGAGGTCGATGAGATCGAGGCAGCGCTCGCCAGGGTCACAGATGCAGGATTGGAGATCGAATACGGCCCCGTGACCGAACCCTGGGGCGTCCGGCGGTTCTTCGTGCGCGATCCGCTCGGCAAACTGATCAACATCCTGTCGCACGTGTAGCGAGCCATGACGGGCATCACCATAAGACCAGCTATGGTCGACGACGCGACCGATCTGGCGGGGTTGATGGCCGAACTCGGCTACCCGGCCACTGCGGCCCAGATGGCCGGCCGCCTGGCTGGCCTCGCAGAGCGCGCCGACATGGCCACCTTCGCGGCAACCGATGGCGATCGTATCCTCGGCTTCATCGGCGCCACTGTACGGCCCGGCCTGCACGCCGATGCGCCGACCGGTCAGATCATCAGCCTGGTGGTAAGTGAAACCGCTCGCGGACAGGGCATCGGCCGACGCCTGGTGGCCGAGGCCGAAACCTGGATGCGCGCCGCCGGCGCCTACCGGGTGGTGGTCACGTCCCAGAACCGGCGGACAGAGGCGCACAGATTCTATGTCGGACTGGGCTATGACACGACTGGCCTGCGGTTCGCCAAGGCGTTCGGCGAATAGCGACGTTGCTGCCCCGTGAGTCAGGGCATGCATACGCTCTTACGTGACCAAACAGCTCGCGCCAAGATCGAATGGCTTCTCGCTGGTGCGCCACATCGATCGGACCAGATAATCGTCTCTACCCGCGCGAAACCTCGAAACGCCGTGGCTTTCGTGGATGGCCGTGACAAACACGGCCATGACGTTGGTGAGGTTTTCGCTCGGGGAACGATCGATAGACCGATGGCGTCAATAGGCACAAGATGTCCAAGCCCTCAGGTACCTGGTCATCGTGACACGCTGCCGGTGCAGGCCCCAATTCGTCATGGCCGTGCTTGTCACGGCTATCCACGTCTTTGCGGCAAAGCGGCATCGCCCCTTATCGGGTTCCTGAATCCCACTTCGGCCGGTGCCTCATCGCGCGAAGGCCCGAAATGGGTTGTCGCGCATGAGCGTGGCGATGGTCGTCGGGTCAACGCCGCTCGCTTCGAGCTTGGGCAGGAACACCTCGTTCAGATAGGTGTAGGGCTTCGGCGTTCCGCCGCCGGGCTGAGCCGGGTCGAACCAGCCGCGGTCCTGACTGAGCAGCAACTGATCGCCGAACCCGGCATCGAGGACACGGTTGATATTCTCCACATACGTTTCGTCCTCGCCCCAGCCACCGATGCCGTCATATTCGATCCAGGCCCCGCGCCGTGCGACTTCAAGATGGAGCGCGAAGTCGGGCTCCGCCTGGGTGTGGATCGAGATGAACCGCGCCGGCGAGTAGCCTGCGTCCTCGATGATCGCCAACTGGTCCTTGACCACCCGCCCCTTGATGGTGTGGCTGCCGATCACAGCGTTTGTCCGCAACCCGGCCCGGGCGGCGGCTCGGAGGATCTTTGCCTCGGTGTCCGTTATACCATCGTCATCGGCGCTGAGCTTGATCCAGGCCGCCCGCACCCCACTGTCCCCGATGCCCTCCTCCAGTTCTGGCAACATCCAGTCGGTCAGCGCCTCTTCGCTCGCCTCATGGCCAAACGGCGGCACCCACGGCTCCCGATAGATCCCCATCGGCACCACGATCGGAAAGTTGGTTGCCTCGGATACGGCCCGGTCGATATCCGCCCGGCGGCCGACACCGACGGTCGAGCACTCCACCAGGGCTGTGATGCCAAGGGCCCCGATCCGTTCGATCTCCGGCCCCATCAGCGCGACGACGTCCGCCGTGTCAGCCTCAGCGTAGCCGGGCGCGTCCCAGGTACGGAGATCGACGAAAACATGCTCGTGCGGCAGGATGGCCCTGAGTTGGTCGGCGCGCATCGGTCCGAGTGTGGTGATCAGGTGCGCCATATCTCAATCTGACTTCTCCCCCCGCTCATCGTCCTCGTTGTCTCCCGCAAACAGGCCGAACTGGGCTGCCTGGGTGGCCGGTGCCTCCAGCCCCATATGGCGAAAAGCGTTCGGTGTCAGCAGGCGGCCGCGCGGGGTGCGCTGCACAAACCCCTGCTGGATCAGATACGGTTCGACAATCTCTTCGATCGCATCACGCGGTTCCGAGAGCGCGGCGGAAATGGTTTCGATCCCCACCGGACCGCCGCCGAAGCTGCCGGCGATCAGCTCCATATAGCGTCGGTCGAGGGCATCAAAGCCGAGCTCATCGACCTCAAGCCGCGACAGTGCCCGATCAGCCACCCCGGAATCGATTGCCCCAACGCCGTCGACCGCGGCAAAATCCCGAACCCGGCGCAGGAGCCGCGTGGCGATCCGCGGTGTCCCACGCGAGCGGCGGGCGATCTCGATGCCGCCATCGTCGGTCAGCGGGGCACCGAGGATGCGGGCGCCGCGGCGCACGATGTACTCCAGTTCCTCGGTCGAATAGAAGTTGAGCCGCACCGGAATGCCGAACCGGTCGCGCAGCGGGGTGGTGAGCAGACCCAGCCGGGTCGTGGCCCCCACCAGCGTAAACGGCGCCAGCTCGATCTTCACCGATCGTGCCGCCGGGCCTTCGCCGATGATCAGGTCGAGCTGGAAATCCTCCAGAGCTGGATAAAGGATTTCCTCGACCGCCGGCGCCAGCCGGTGGATCTCGTCGATGAACAGGACGTCGCGCTCTTCCAGATTGGTGAGCAGCGCCGCCAGGTCGCCGGCCTTGGCAATCACCGGACCGGAGGTGGAGCGGAAGTTGACGCCAAGCTCGCGCGAGACGATCTGTGCGAGGGTCGTTTTGCCGAGGCCGGGCGGGCCGACGAACAGGACATGGTCGAGCGCCTCGCCACGCGCCTTGGCCGCATCGATGAAGACCTTGAGGTTCTCGCACGCCTGTGGCTGGCCGACGAACTCCGACAGCAGTTGCGGGCGCAGCGTCGCATCGGGTGAGTCGTCGTCACGGACTTCCGGGGCGACAAGACGGTCGTTCACAGCGAATGCTCCGGTTCGATCTCGTCGCGGATCGGCGCAAACCCCACCGGCTCCCGTACCACCATCATCCAACTCCTGATCGACGGGCGCCGGCGGAGGGGCTATCGTCGATGCCGCCATGGACGACGACACGATCCGAGCCACCCTTGCCGCCCGACGCGCCGAACTCGTGGCGCTGCGGGAACAGAGCGCCGAAAGCCGCCAGCCGGTCACCCTCGACCAGCAGAGCGTCGGCCGGCTGTCGCGCATGGACGCGATGCAAGGCCAGGCGATGGCGCAGGCGGCCGAACAGCGGCGGGCGACCGAGATCGCCCGGATCGACGCCGCGGAACGGCGTCTCGACGACGGCACCCATGGCGAATGCCTGCGCTGCGGCGAAGAGATCGAGCCGAAGCGGCTGGAGATCGATCCGGCGGCGACGCTCTGCGTCGACTGCGCTCGCGAGGGCTAGAGCGTTTTCAGGAAAAGTGTTTGCACTTTTCCGCCCGGAAAGAGCTATGAATCCGAGGCCTTCAGTCACCGCGCCAGTTCCTTCAGCCCCTGGCGGATGAGAACCTCGGTGGTTGCATCCTCGCCCTCCGAGCGGGCCGCGGCGGCGACGGCGGCGCTCGCCTGCACCTGGGCATAGCCGAGATTGATCAGGGCCGAGACCGCATCGGCGATCGGTTGCGGCGCCCGTTTCTCGGCAAGGTCGGCCTGAAGATGGACAACCGCCGGGTCGGCGCTGGCATAGGCCGGTGCTTTGTCCCGCAGTTCGGCGACGATCCGTTCGGCGACCTTCTTGCCGACCCCCGGCGCCCGCACCAATTGCGTCTTGTCCTGCAAGGCGATGGCGGTCGCCAGTTCCGCCGGCTTGATGGTGCCGAGCACCGCCAGTGCTACCCGGGCGCCGACCCCCTGCACGGTCTGAAGCAAACGAAACCATTCCCGCTCGAGGTCGCCGGAGAAACCGTAGAGGCGGATTGCGTCCTCGCGGACATAGGTCTCGATCGACAGGCTCGCCGCTTCCCCCGGGGCCGGCAGCGCCTGGAGCGTGCGCGGCGAACAATGCACCTGATAGCCAACGCCGCCGACATCGACGATCACCCAGTCATCCCCGTAGGAATCGATGAGACCCTTGAGCTTTCCGATCATGACGTCTTGTTAGCATGAGTCGGGCCACCACAACCCTTTTGGGGCCCCTGCCCGCCAAACCGCCAACGCGATCACGCTCAATGCGATGGTCGACAGGGGCCTCCGTTTCAGTGTTGGCTGCCCACCCCCGTTATGCGGCAGTCCTGCCCGACCGGACGGGCAGGACTGGTAGCGTCATCCCGAAACCGCGAAGTCAAACGGGGTCGCCTGATGGAAATAGGTCAGGCAGTCGGTGGGGCTGCTCTCGGCGCAGCGCGAGACGTGATCCGCCTGGGCGGGCACAAAGTAATAGCTGCCGGGACCGAGCGGTTGTTCCGAGGCTTTGTCGCCCGTGATGGGATTTCCAGACACACCTTCAATGATCACCGCATGGTGAGCGGTGCCGTGCGCGCGCATCGGCGTCGCGGCACCGGCCGGTCTTCTCACGAAAGTACCGTGTGGTCCGGTCTCCCGATCGCCAGCGTTAGCTAGGCCGTCACGGATCAACCCCTTGTTGCGCGTATTCACTGGTTCTTGTTAATCTGGTCTTGTCGAGGATGGCCGACGAACCGATAGGGGTGGTTGGATGCCGGATTCTGTTCTCTCTAGATTTCTTGGTCACCCTCCCGATGGCGCCACGACGCCCGATACACCGGACGAGACCAGCTATCGACTAGCGGCGCGGACCCTTGCTGCATTGGCTATCGGGCTGTTGTTTATCCTCCTTTTCTGCATGGCTGCTGCTCCAAGCGGCCAGTCCTTCCTTTCACGTATTGGTGCAAGCCTGGCGCTGGCGTTGAGCGCGGCAGTGCTGGGCGTGTTGCTGGGCTTTATTTTTGGAATCCCGCGCACTCTCCAGCAAAACGTCTCCGAACTACCGGCAGACGAACGTGAACGCGTCGGCTATCAGATCAATACGAACCTTGAACAAATCTCTGACTGGCTTACGAAGATCATCATTGGAGTCGGCTTAGTAGAACTCGGCTCGATAGGCTCCTGGTTGATCGAATTCTCCGGCAACATGGCGACTGGTTTCGGCAACGGGACCACTGGCCAGGCATTTGTCCTTGGCGTTCTCGTCTATTTCAGCTGCGCCGGTTTCCTGATCGGCTATCTCTGGACCCGGCTAACCTTTGGGCTGGCCATTAAGGAAGCCGACAAGATTCTGGTCGAAAGGCGGATAGACAAGATCGAGGCGGACGTTCGGGCAGATCACAAGGCCATGCTGCTGGTCGCACGGCAGCTCAACGCGACCAGGGAGGATGCCGGTGTTACCCAGAAGGACTTGAACGCGGCGCTTGCCTCCGCCACCGATGTTACAAGGGTCAAGATTTTCTACGAGGCTGTCGCCGCTCGGCGAGACGCCAGCCGACGAGAGAACGCGATGGCCGTCTTCAACGCACTGATCGAGCAGGACACCGGCCAGCGGTATTACCGAAACCATGCCGAACTGGGCTACGCGCTTAAAGACAAGGCTGATCCGGATTGGGCCTCGGCGTTTGCATCTTTTTCTGACGCGATCGAAATACGTGACCGTGTTGGGGACAGCGGCTTTGGTGACTTCGAGTTCAGTCGAGCGTTATGCCGTATTCACCTCGGACATGCCGAGGAGGACGTCGTGGCTGACTTCAAGAAGGCGGCCGAAGACGAATGGATCAGAGGATGGACCATACGCGATCCGGCTGCTCAGGCCTGGCTGGAAGAGAACGGGATTGACTGGGTTGGCCTTGGTTTTGAACCGAAGACGTAGCGTCTGACCGCGTCGGTGCTGCTCTAACGGCCCACCCCAGTTCGTTCAGCTTGTAGATTGGCCAAGACTGGTATTTCAATCGACCCTGAGCCTACCACCCGCGACCAAGGGAGCGCCCCCCTTCGAGCAGCCGTTCCAATTGTGGATTTGACCGCTGAGGCTGATTGTGTGGCGGTCGGCTCGTCGACGGCAAGCGTTGCCTGTGTCTTCGCTCAGTGGGACGGACCTGGCCGAAAGGCCGGGCCCACTCGCAACGGCGGAATGCTGAAGCGCTGCAACCTGATGCCGTCTTGACGTTCCGTGGCGGACGAGGGACCGCAACATGGTGCACCAGGCAACGGAGGTCTGGCCAATCCTCCCAGAGGTGGCACGCTGATGTTTGTTCATGCCGGCGTTCGACCTGGGGTTTGACGACCCGCTGTACTTCTCGCGGTTCTTCAAGAAGCATTTCGGCAAGGCGCCATCGAACTATTTTGACACCGAAAGCCCGAGCGTTTCGTCGAATTGAGTCCGACATTCCCGTTGACCCAGTTGCGATGCCGCGAGAAGTTGACAGATTGAGGGAAACTCCGATGAAACTTGCATTCAACACTTGGGTCTATTCAAGCTTTCCCGTCTGGGTCCCGGCCTATCCGCTCGCCGAGGTGATCCGACGGCTCGCTGCCATCGGCTATGACGGAATCGAAATCGGCGCCGCGAGCCCACACGCCTTTCCCGACTATCTCGATACCGCCGCACGCCAGGAGATTCGCAGCCAGCTTGCCGACAACGGCATCGCAGTATCCAGCATGCTGCCGGCACCCGGCGGCGGACCCGGCTTCAACGTTGCGTCACCGCTCGAAGCGGAACGCAGGGCGGCCATCGATCAGTACATCAAGGTCGCACAACTATGCTCGGACCTTGGCGGCAAGATCCTTCTGTATGTTGCGGGCTGGCAGGTGTTTGGCACACCGATCGAGCAGGCATGGGTGTGGAGCCGCGAGGCGTTGCGTAAGATCGCCGTTGCAGCCGCCGAAATGGACGTCACCGTCGTGGTTGAGCCCACATCGGCCGATAGCAACCTCGTCGAGACGTGCGACGGAGCGCTACGGCTGATGCGCGAGGTCGGCGCCGCAAACGTCAAGGTGATGTTCGACACCTATCACTGTCTCTACCGGAACGAAGTCCCGACCGACTACGTCTATCGCATGGGCAAGGACCTGCATCATGTTCACCTTGCCGACCTTGATCGAGCCGCACCGGGCGATGGCAGGGTCGACTATGAGGCGCTGGTGGAGTCACTCAGGGACGTCGGCTATCAGGGCTATCTGACCATGGAGATCGGCTTCGATAGGCGATCGGTGGAACCCGATCGCATCGCCCGCCGTGCCTTCGAATACATGAAACCATTGGTGGGCTGATCGCACGGCCGGTTACGGCGTTGCGTGAGCCAGAATCATGAAGCGGTCTTTCTACCCGGCAATGAGCAAGTCGAGATCCAGACGAGGTCCTGATCAGGGCCATGTTGGTACTCTGAACAGTTCGAGGAAAAGCGTTCTGACCTTCCGTCGGGTAACAGCACCGGGACGTCTTTGACAAGCGGTAACCCGATTCAGGCTGAAGGCCTGCTGGTCTACCCCTAACCGACCACCCGCAGGCGGGCGATGTCCACCGTGCGGTGATGAGCATGGC
>JAAEOR010000821.1 GCA_024222895.1 Hyphomicrobiales bacterium
GCCGAGGCCAGCTGTGTGGCCAAGCGCACTCACATCTCGAGTGCCCTTCCCAGCCGTGCGTCAGACCCTCGTTAGCGGCCTCGAGGACGTGCGCGCTGATCCCCATGCCGAGATGGCGCGGCCGATCACCAGCTGTGAGGATCTGCTCGGTGCCTTCGAAGATGTCGTGGTTCTGATCTGGACTTGCCCACTGTTGCCCGTTGTGGACGTTGATGACCGCTGAACTGGGGAAACGTCGACCGCGCTCGTCCGCCGGGTACCGCTGGATACCCCTCCCCCAAAGCGAGAGTAGGGATGGAAGTACCCACTGCGAGCCGACAGGCGCGTGCCGGCTACCCGGACAGGATGAATCGTCCGCAACGCGATCTCACAAGACGGGCGACATCGCCATCACGATCGATCGACAGGGTCTCGAGAGCATCGAGGAGCGCTGTCGCCAAGTCGCTCGCGGCTTGCACTGAACGATCAGGGTCGAAGCGCCACAACTCTGCCTCTCGCTCGATCGCCGCGGAGTCAACCGTTTCAAGGTTGACCGCTCCACCGATCGTCATTGCGGCCTCGTCCTTCAGCTTCGGAAACAGGATCGTCGGTACGGTGTCGTAGAGCGGAGCAAGCGTCACCGCACCGGCGACGCGGTGAAGGAGTGCAACGTTCTTGCCGTGTGCGTCGGAGTTGCCGGTGATCGCGGTGAACGCGGCGACCTTGGCCAACTGCTCCAGTTCGTGGGGCGCATCGATGGCGTGCTTGTCGAGTATCGCTGCGACTCGAGAGAACTCGGGTCCGCCTCCGCCGCGAACGGTGCCACGGCCCGGCAACTCGTACTTCCTCGCCGGGGGAAGACCCAGTGCTTGGCAGGCGTCCTCCTGATGGATACGACGTATCTGCCCCCCGGCGATCTCACGATCGAATCGCTCCACGATGATGCAGTCGATCCCACCGATGTTGTCGAGCTCGATGTCGACGGTCGTCAGCCCGACTGCGCGAGCAAGCGTCATGACCGCTGCCTCGGCGGCGACCACACCGGGATGGGATTGACTGTCGAGCTTGAGAATGTGCGTCGATGGCGAGCCGGCAACGGGGCGCGCCCAACCGCCGCCGTCGAGTCGTACCAGCAGCAGCTTGTTCTGCAGTCCAGCAATCGACAGCTCCGAATCGTCGTGGATGCCGAGTGGCTGCGTGGGCAGCGCGGCAACCTCTGCCTCGAGTCCGGCCTCATCCAGTTGTTCGACGCTTCCGCGACGCGCTTCGAGATCTTGATCAGCATCGAGAACCACGAGCGCACCGGCAATGTCGCGCCCGTAGCGAGCGACCATGCCGTACGTGTCATTCGCGTTGAGCGAAGCCTTTGCCGCAAGAACGGCACGGAACGGCCCCTCAGGGAGGAGCCCGTCGATGAAGTGCGTCGCATCGAGCGGGCGGTACTGCACCGGCAGCGAGCAGGAAAGGAGCGGCCGACCGCCGAACTCCTCGAGGATCTCCGGTCGGTATCGGAGGCGCAGCCCACGTCTGGTGTCGTCGAGATCCGCCACGGGTCGCTCGTCGAGCCAGACGGTGAGCCGGCCCGGACGATCACTCACCGTTCGCCGCTTCGCCATCCTCGAAACTCACCGTGATGGTTGCGCCGAGGCGCCGCAGAAGACGGAACGTATGTTCCACGACCGAGCTGGATCGACCCGCCTCGATCTGCGCCAGGTAGTCCCGCGACAGAGCGGCGGTCTGAGCGAGCTCTCGTTGACTCAGGTTCTCCACTCTCCGTCGGTCGGCGATGACGCTGCCCAGATCGTGCGCCGATCGGATCTGATAGCTGGCCATGTTGATCATCTCCTGATCGCAACGTGACAATACTGTCACATCGGCCCCGTGTAGTGACGTGTGACTGTATCGTCACAGATGTCACTTGGGTCGGTTGTGACAGTAACGTCACACCACCGCCCAGCGACGCCGCTCCGGGAAAGGTCGGCCCGGCCGGCGCTGTCACACCCGAACGGTAGGTTCGCGTGTACACGACGAATACCCACGGAGGCGACGATGAAGGATGCAATGGTCTTCGGAGAATCGGCGAGGGCACTCCTGACCACTCTGTCCAAGTGCGAGACGCACGATGACAACGTGAGCGGGGCGATCCGATTCGACCTTCGCATGAGCCCAGAAGAGACAGGGCCGGTGGTGCGGGCGTTGTTTCGCGCCGAATCCGAACTCCTTCTCGACGATGCGGACACATTCGACCCGACAGCGACAACCCGTACGTCCGAACAACGCCGTGCCGACGCACTCGTCGAGATCGCCACTGCCGCCGCCAAGGCGCTCGGCGCGGCGTAGCCCAACCACCGCAGGGGCCCTCTCCAGCACTCGTGTGGTGTCGCTCTGGCGTCCCGCGGGGATGCTCATCGCCTACTCGATCCCCATGCCGAGATGGCGCGGCCGATCACCAGCAGAAGGATCTGCTCGGTACCTTCGAAGGTGTCGCGGATCTTCGATGGACCAATCCACTGGTGACCGGTGGTGCCGTTGTTGCTGCCTGAGCTGGGGAAACGCTGACTTCTGCTCTCCGCTGCGAACCGCAGATCATCCCTACTCCGAGCCAAGAGTAGGGATCGACGGACTTCGGGCGGCGTTTCGCGCCTGGCTCGGTCAGCAGTTTCTCCATTGGCGACGCTCTCCGCCTCTTGACCTCGCCCTCCGGCCGAACAGACCGGCACTCAAGTCGCCGCGCCATGACCTACCGGCGAACCGAGCATCCAACAACCGCCAGCCCGGTCACGGGCGACCCGCTACCCGATCGATCCAGGACTCGGCGCTGCTGACGCGATCGTCTAGCCACTGAAGCAGCCTCACCCTGGTGCTGACGTCAACCTGTAGCTGGCGTTGGTGTTCAGCCGTCGCGTGCTCTCCGGTGAGTTCGATACGCAGATCCCCGTGTGCCTCGCTGGCCTCGTAGGGACAGTGAGGGCTCGTCGTGTGGTCAAGATGTGCGAGTTCATGCGTGCTCAACAGATACTGGAGTGGCCCTGGATCCCCGAAGCCTCCGGGGCCGGCACTGAGGCTCGTGTACTGAGCGAGCATGCTCGCAGCCGCACTTACGCACATCACTGCGACGTTCTGGCCAGCCCCATCGATCTGACGGTTTCCAGCAGCGGCGATGTATGCGGGATCGTCGAGAAGGCCGTCGATGTCCAGCGGGACCCGGGCCGGGTCCAACTGGTGGTTGCAGACCAGGCAGGGACGCCCAGGGGCGACGACATGGGATCGCCAGGTGGCGTTGCGGAGCGTGCCTGAAGGCATGGTGTCGATCGCGATCCCGCCATCGATCAAGGCGATGAGATCGCTGTACGCCACCGAGTTCAGGACCGCACGTGGCCATGGTCGGTCAACACAGCAAAACACCAGATCGTGGTCGAGCGCGACCGCGAGGCCCTCAGGCTCACAGATGCTGTGGTTCGAAACCTCGAAGTGTGGATCGGCGGCGGTGGCGTTCCGCGACATCTCTCGGTGAGCGACATAGGTCTTGGGTCGACGAAGAGCGACGTCGCGGCCCGTGGCGCCAATAAGTCGATCGAGGTTGTGTTCCTCCACCGTGTCGAAGTCCATCACCGTCACGGACTCGACCCCTGAAGCGGCCAGACGGACCGCGATATCGAGGCCGACGCTGCCAGCTCCGACGACCAGGACCCGGCGCCGTGCCAGGTCCGCCTGGGTTTCGGGTCCCCAGCAGCTAACAGTCCGGCGAAGCCGCGCGGTCGCCGGTGGGGGCGGCGCGAGTTCATCGTTCCAGGTCAGCGCAAGCGTCGGCCCGATGACCCGCACGTTGTTGGCGTGAGCGGCCTCGACGTCTTGTCCAGCTCCTTGGTCCCAATGGCGCGCCGACCAGGACCGGTCGGATCCAGCCAGCGTCATCCCGACTAGCGGGAGACCGGTGATCTCTCGCGCGAGGTTCGCGTACGACCGCTCCGCGTCTCGGTCGGGGCCACTCATCGCTTGCCAGCGATGACCACCAGGGTGGCTGTGCAGTACGACCACACCACCACCCACTGCAGCCGCAGCCTCGGAGGCCCGAAGCACGTAGTCGCCAGTGAATGTCACATTGCCGTGAACGGTGCGCTCGCCGACGTTGGGCAACAAGATCGCGCTGATCAACGCCGTGGTTCGGGACCGTCCGGTGGAAGGACGGTAGATGGCCATGCAGAGGTCCTCTTGGCCGTCGTCGCGCAGGAGATGGTCACACAGCTGGTCGTGAATGGTGGCGGTCATGGCGACCGAGGTCGAACGGGTCATGAGGTTGCTTCTCCGATGACAGAGCGAACGTGGGCGGCCCACCCGATCCCAGGATCGGTGTCTTGACCCCAACGAGTGATCTGTCGGCTGTGGCGCGTCCAACACGCCTTGGACGACGGTCGAGCATTCGTGTGACTGAACCCGATCTCAGTCGGAAGGTGGATCCAGTGGGGAGGAACCAGCGGCCAACGGTTGAGCTCGCCGAGCTCGACGGCGGTCGCGACTTGTGCTCCGGCTCGGGCGCCGTCGACGGGTTGGACGGAGTAGATGACGAGCTGGCTGTCGATGGCGGGCTCGAGGCCCAGCTCGGTCATCCGGTCGATGAAGTCGTCGGCTCCGCCTCCCATCGCTCAGGCGACGTCGGCGCACTCGCGGATCGACACGAACTTCGCGCCGGGCCGGATCTTGACGACCTCGTCGTCGCCGAAGCGGCGGGTCCCAGGGCTGGCGCCGCGAACCTCGCCGAGGTCGAAGACCGTCGGGTCGAGGCCGGCCAGGGCCAGCAGGTCGCGGGCTGGCTGGCGGCGGTCGCCGGTCGTGAACGGTTGCCCGTCGATGGTGAAGCGCACCTCGCGGCGCAGGTCGGAAACCGGGTGTTCGATTGTCATAGGAGTGGCTCCTTCTGATGTGACTGTCGTGAGCACGGTGCTGCCCGTTCCCTCTGTCGCGAGATGCCCCCAGAGAAAAAGCTGCGACATCCACTTCCTTTGGGCACTTCTCTCGCGACAGTGGGTAGCGAGATGACGAGCCCAACGCCTTCCGATGCCAATCGGCACCCCCTCGAGGTCGACGTCGCGCGACTCGAGCGGATTGCGACGGTGATGTGCCACGAGATCCACAAGAAGCTCGGGAGACCGACACCGCCTCGTCGCCGTACGACGGGCTCTGACGTCAGTCGGGTGTTTGGGGAGCCAGCAACCGAGCGCATTGTCAGAGGTAGCGCCCTCAGCGCCGAGTACATCTTGAGCGAAGCCATCCACGATCTCCTCGCCAAGTCGCCCGACGAGGTCACCGAGAGCTGGGAGGCGCTCGCCGTGCGAATCGCCCAGAACAAGGCGATAGGAGCGGTCCGAGCAGCCGGGGCGGGGCTCCGACCGACCGAACATCGACCCAGGCTCACGGTCGTCTCGCCCGACGCTGAGGGGCCGATCGGCCCCGACGGCGAGCCGGGGCCGTCGGCGCTCGAGTACCTCGAATCCTCGTCGGATCCCGAAGCCGAGTTCTTCGCTACCGCCCAACAGGACGAGCTACTGAAGCTCGCCCGCGAGACCCTCGACGAGCGGGATCGAGCGATCTTCATGGGCATTCACTACGGGACCCGGACCCGCGTGTCCCTCGCCGAGGAGTTCGATCTCAGCCCACCCGGCGTCACCCATGTCTACAAGACCATCGCCCTCAAGCTCTACCAACACCCACGATTCCAACGATTCGCCCAGGAGGAACCCCGTGACCACTAACCCCGACCCGGTCGATGCCGTCCTCGACGCCTACTTCGACTACCTCGAAGGCACGGGCGACGAACCGAGCCTCGATCAACTCGATCCCGACGACTGGGCCGTCGCCGAACAACTCATCGCCTCACTCACAGCCGGCCGCGGCATCGACCCTGAAGCCTCCCGGCCATCGCTCGCCGCGCTGCTCGCAATGCAGCCCCCGAAGGTGCCGCTGGGCGATGTCGCCGACGTCGCCCTGACCCTGGAGGCCGGCCTGCGCGACGTCGATGACACCTGCGTCGTCACGCCCGATTTCGCGGCGCACACCCACGGCGTCGACTCCGACTTGGTTGTCGTCTGTGGCGGTCATCGGCTGCGCGGCATCATCGATCGTGTCCACGACGGTTTCGAGACGCTGACTCCTGAGCGAGTCGCCGCCGCTGCGGGCGTCTTCGGAGCGTTCAGCGATATCGCCGGTGTGGTGTTCGTGAGAGACGACACGCCGGACCTACCGGGCGTCGTCGTCGAACAACTCGACCTCCACCGCGCCCTTGATGTCGCCACCGGGCGCCACGACCCGCCCGTCTTCAGGCGACCGGTGGCCGACGCCGTATCTGCCTGTCGCGCCTTCCTGCACGAACTCTCGCCGATGTTCGAACCTCTCGATCCAGCCGTCGTCCAGGCCATCAGCCGAGACATCGCCCTGCCAGACATCGGATTCTTCGTCGACGCATCGGTCCAGGCTGTGGCCGAGAAGGGAACGAAGGCTCGGATCCCAGAGAAGAAGGCCGCATGGACCGCGCTGGGCGCAGCCGAAATCGATGCATTGACGGCAGCCGCGGTCGCCCTCGAGTCCGGAGAGACGACACACGAAGACATCGTCGATCAACTCGAACTCATCGCTGGACGGGCCGCGGCATGATCCAAAGACTCCGCCTGACCAACTGGCGGGCCTACGGCACCCTCGACCTGGCCTTCGACCCCGGCACCACATTCGTCGTCGCCCCCAACGCCGTTGGCAAGACATCACTCATCATGGCCGTCGCCTTCGGCGTATACGGCGAACAAGGTCTCCAACCCTCGACGCCGAAACACTGCATCAAAGCCGGCACCAACGGGGCCGAGGTTGAGGTCACAGTCGACGTCGGGGACGGCTCGCTCCTGACCATCTCTCGATCGGTCCCCCGCCGAGGCCGACCAGCCGCGACCTATGACCTCGACGGCGAGCACGTCGATGCCGCCACTGCTGAGGCTCGCCTCACCGACATGTTCGGCGTCGACCTCACCACCGCAGCCCGACTGTCGCTCATCGTTGGTGGAGGACACCTCGACTCAACCCAGCCACTCAACCTCGAATCCCACCTCCACAGAGCCTTTGGCGTCGACGGACTCCTTGAAGGAGCCGAAGCCGCAAGGGCCTTTGTCAGACAAACAGAACGAGACCGCAAGGTAATCCGCGAGACCACAAAGCAACGCCTCGCCGATCGACAACAGATTGAGGCCCAAGCGGAGGACCTTCAGTCACAACTCGAACAAGCCGAGGAGACCACCCGCGAACTCGACACCCGACTCCAAACGGCGAACCAGGCGCGACAACAGGCCGCCCTCTGGGCCGCCTACGAGTCCCGACTCGCCGAGATGCAACACGACCTAGCCGGACTCGTGAGCCAGATTTCGTCATTCACCGATGATCACGGCACGAACACACCAGCGAACCGCGACAGCCTCCAACGCCACCTACAGTCGGCCCTACAGGAGATCGAAGAACAGCACGCCTCTAGCTCTCGTCAACTCCTCGACGCCCGAGCCACCACAATCGCCACTCGAACTGCACTGGACCTGCTCGACGGCAAGCACCACACATGTCCGACCTGTCTCCGCTCACTTGAAGCCTCCGAACTCAACACCGCCCGCACAACCCACACCGAGCACCTCTCGCGATCCCAGTTGGACACGGCCCAGCTCGAGCAGGCGGCCGCCAACACCGATCAGCGGCTCAAACATGCAAACGAGTACCTCACGCAGCTACAGGCGCTCGTCGACCCGACGCCACCGATGAGCGCCGAACCGGACGACATCGGGACAATCGAGTTCGCCTACGACACCGCGCTCGCCGCACTGAGCGAGCACAACCAGACCCTTGGCACGCTCCAGAGCCAGCGTGACACGCTCCTCCAGCAACTCGATGACGACGATGCCCTCCAGCGCGACCAGGAACGAATCACTGCTGCGTACCGACGCGAGGGGATCGCCGTCGCCGCGGCCGACGCACTTCAACAAGCCGCAGACACACTCACAACCGACCGGATCGAGCCAATCGCCCGCGAGGTCGAATGGCGCTGGAAACAGCTGTTCAACGAAGGAGGGCTCCGCTTCGGACCCGATGGGGCGACCAGACGGCTTGTTGCGGGCGACGAGCTTCCCTGGGAGACACTGAGCGGCGGCGAACGAATCTGGGCCCGACTCATCACCCACCTCCTCACGATCGAAGCAAGCACGACACTCGCGACCGCCTGGTTCGATGAACCACTCGAACACCTCGACCCCAAACTCAGACGGACCGTCGCCGCCTACCTCGCCAACGCAACAAGCGCGACGAGGCCCGAACAGCTCATCGTCACTACCTACGAACACGAACTCGTCGCGCAACTTGCTTCCGACAACGACAGTGCCAACATCGTCTACCTTCGGTAGGCCGAGCCACCCATGAGGCTACGTGCTCACGCCATCTCAACGTTGCCACGGAGCATTACCTAGCCTGTTGACAGCTCTTCACCGCGGGCGATCGTCCCCCCCCCCTCCCCCCGTCGAAACCCACGCTCAGACCCAAACCCGCCGCTTCGCGACCCTTGGATTCACCCCACGGAAGAACCTGAGACACATCTGCAGGTCCTGTGGACCTGCAGATGGATAGGTAGACGAGTAGGTCATGGATAGATAGCGCAGGAGTGCTTCCGCGCCCCTGGTAACGCGATCGGTGGGCCACTCTCGGCACGAGCGCTGGCGCCCCTCCGCTGCTGCTCCGGGTTGCCCGCTGGTCCGCTCGATCGAAGTGCCACAACCAAAGTCTCTCGTCGCGGTGTCCCAATCCTGGAATCCGACGGGTCACAGGTAGTGCATGACCTGCAACAAACCGCAGGCGGCCCTGCCAGTCGACACGACTCGTGTCCCAGGCCTCAACTAGTCCGAACCACGCGAGTTGATTGGGGTCGATGCCCTCGCGGCTCGTCTCGACGTCACTCCCCGGTTCGTCAGAGGGCTCATCGCAGAACGACGGGTTCCGTTCCTCAAGATCGGCAAGTTCATCCGCTTCGATCCGGACGAGATCGCCCACTGGGTCCGCCGCCATCGAGTACCACCCGTCTGACCTGGCGACTACGGACAGAGTCAGCGTGGCTTTGTGGGCCGCTCATCGGGCAGCCGACCATCGATGTCGTCGCTGAAGCCCGGCCGGAAACGATGGATCCATTCATCTGCCACATCGAGGAGCATCGTCCCTTCCCTCCCGCGGCCCAACACCATCCGCCCTGGCCCATGCGAGAGATCCATCAACGATCGCTCCAGATCGTCCCACGACCGACGAGCTGCCTCGATCTGTCCGTCACGAATGCACCGATACACCTCCAGCGCAAGGTCATAGATCCAGGGCAGGTCATCCCGGAATAGCGAGAACGCAACCAACAGCGAGGTCCCTTCGCCGGAGTGGCGGCTCATCATCAGAAACTCATCGAGTATCCGAGGATCAAGCAACCCTCGCCGAGGGGAGCCATCTCCAGCGGCTATTGCTGCGTTCTCGACCCGGACCGGGAGGTCTTTGAACATCACCTTGATCTCTTCAAAGAGCTTTGTCGCCATGGCCGGGTCATCTTCGATGACCTCGTCCCCATCCTCCTGCGATTCGAGGATCTTTGACACACGGTCTCGGAAAGCCTCGACCTGGGCGGTGATCATCTCTGGGTCAGGGTCAGCTGACGGCAGCCGTTTCACGAGTTGAACGACAAGCTTGGCGAGCGAGTCAGCCTCATCATCACAGTTCTGGAATTGGGCGAATGGGCCAGTGCTCGCACTAGACAGCGACACACCCAGAGCCAGTCCGTGAACCGGAGCGTCGATCTTCCCTTTCGCGACACCAGCCTCGTAGAGGATCCAGGGGCGGCCAAGGCTCCTCGTCGTGAGCAGACAGACAACGTCGCACGCAGCATCCAGATTCCGCATGAGTTCGGGATACCACTCCGCGCCGAACTCGAACCCCTGCGAGCCTTTCTTGTCCGAGGATCTGAATGTCTTCAGCATCCCCGCGCTGACAGTAGAAAGGAGTTTGCAGAAAGCCTCCGCAAGTTCGGCGTCCCTTGAGTCGTGGCTGACGAATACCAATGGGCCCACGATTCCGCTTGTCTCTACATCCACTTCGCCGACACCAGCTTCTTCCATCCCTCCTTGATATCACGGAGAGAATCTGGGCGAGGGGCCCTGATGGTCATCGCTGACGGCGACCGGCCCTCCATCGAGCGCGTCTCCGAGAATCGAAACCAAGGCTTCGTCGGCTGCGGAGACGGCGTGGGCGTTGACCCGCAGCGTCATGGCGGGTCGGCGTGGCCGAGGCGGTTGGCGACAGTTCGCACATCTTGGCCGGAGGTGATTGACTGAGTTGTTGACCAGTGACGGAGGTTGTGGAGGCGCCACTTTGGGTCGATGCCGGCGAGCTCCCGGGAGCGGCGCCAAGACCAGCCAATGCGGTCGGGGCTCGGAGGGTCTGCATCGGGAGTGAAGAGCTACGCGGTGATGTCGCCGTACGTGGCCCGAGCGTCGTCGACCATCGTCAGCAACGCGGGGCTGAGCGTCACGACTCGACGGCTTCCAGTCTTGGTTGGCTGCAGCCGCGGTGCCCGAACGCCATCGATGGTCGACACGATGATCTGACCATCGACGACTACCTTGTCGTCGACGAACTTCTCCCAGCGCAGCGCGGCCAGCTCGCCGCGGCGGGCACCGGTCTCGGCAGCGAGGCGGAACGCCAGCGGGGCCATCTCGTGGACCTCGACGGCGGCTTCGATCAGCGCCCGCACTTCGTCGTTGGTGAGCGTTCGCTGTTGCTGACGCTTCGGACTCTCGATCGGCGCACTCGACGCCGGGTTGGTGGCGATCCACTCCCAGTGCACAGCTTGCTGCAGCGCCGACCGCAGCACGGTGTGCTGGTTTCGGATCGAGCCCTCCCCCACACCTGCCTTCCGAAGGCGAGCGACCCAGCGGTCAACGTCGGACACGCCGATCGAAGCGACGGACATCTTGCCGATGGGATCCGCGGCGACTTGGCCCGCCCGACTCGTCTGGTCCCGCACCGTGACCGCAGCCCAACCTGGTCTCTTGATGTCGATCCACTCGTCGAGCAGCTGAGCGAGCTTGCGACCGCCGGCGTTGCGGGCCGGCTTCACGGTCAGCTCGGGCACCACCCGCTGTGCATCACGCTTCGTGCCGCGGATCGTGCGAGACACCTGCGTCGGGTTCCCGTCACGGTCACGACCCGTGCAGCCGCGCACCTCCCAGACGCCGGGATGTCGCTCGCGGATGGTGGCCACGGAGGTCCACCATGGGCGCGATCCTCCTAACGAGCAAGGGGAGTGCGGCAGGGGTGGATCAGTTGCTCACAGGATGTGACCGCTGTTGACCGTTGGTCACCGTTGTGACCGAACAGCCCGCAAACGCCACAGAATCCCTGCCAGGACTACTCGATTCGCAATCCCGAGATCTCCCGGGAGATCACCAGCTGTGAGGATCTGCTCGGTGCCTTCGAAGATGTCGTGGATCTTCGATGTCGAGTCGTTCAGGACGGTGACGGTGCTGGTGGCGTCGATCTGGTCGGCTCGGGTGGTCACGGTGCCCGGGTCGGTGCGAGGCCGGCGTTGGTGGTCGATACTCCTCTTCTGGCGACGTCGGCCATCTGCCAGTCGACGCCGGACCGAGCATCGGACCCGGGGTAGCGCCCCGTCAGCGGCGCGGTCGGATTGGTCAGCTCGTAGGC
>JAAEOR010000822.1 GCA_024222895.1 Hyphomicrobiales bacterium
AATTCGTTTGCCGACAAGGCACGTCTCGAAGGGCGATACGGGGTCATCGTTCGAGAGACGTAACGCAGCTCGGCGGGCGAATTCGGGCCGCCGCAGGTCAGAGTTTCCGCGGGTTCTGCACGTCGTTGCGATCGGCTCGTGGTACCAGTACCACGTCGCCAATCGCGCCTCGCCAAACCCTGCGGAAACGCCGGTCAAAGGAGTCAATATCAACCGCCCTTGGTATAAGATCAGCCTGACGGAAGCAGGAGATTGCGATGTCCGACGCAGGCGATGACAACAGGCCGGACGGCGACGAGAGGGGCCCCGGCATCTGGGTTGCCGGGCTGATCCTGATCGGGGTCGGCTTCGTCTTTCTGTTCCAGAATCTCGGCTATGCGATTCCCGGCAACTGGTGGTCGCTCTTTGTCCTCGTTCCGGCGTTTTTTGCCTTTGCCAGTGCCTGGCGTTCCTACCAGCGCAACGGTTCAAAAATCGATGGTGCCACGGCGGGATCGCTACTGACCGGTATCGTCCTGGTGGCGCTGACCGGTGTTTTCATGTTCGATCTTGATGTCGACTGGAACGTTGTCTGGCCGCTGATATTGATCGTGGTCGGCGCGATAGCCGTCGGCCGCGCATATTTGCGGCGATGAGCGGGCTTCGTGCGCGTCGATCTCTTCGACTTCGATCTGCCGGAAGAACGCATCGCATTGCGGCCGGCCGCGCCGAGGGATTCCGCCCGACTTCTGGTGGTGGAACCGGGGGGCGTTCGTCGCGACCTTCTTATTCGCGATCTGCCGAACCTGCTTCGGCCGGGCGATGCCCTGGTTGTCAACGACACCAGGGTGATCCCGGCTGAGTTGCGCGGTGAGCGCGTGCGCGGCGACCATGTGACCCCCGTATCAGTGACCCTTCACCGGCGAACCGGACCGGCCGGCTGGCGCGCGTTTGCCAGGCCGGCGCGCAGGCTCGCCGCCGGCGACAGCATCCGCTTCGGCGACGGTCTCAATGCGACGGTCGAGGCAAAGAGCGAGGGCGGCGAAGTGTCCCTCGGTTTCGATGCGGCCGGCCCGGCGCTGGACGTGGCAATTCATGCGCAGGGGCACATGCCGTTGCCGCCCTACATTGCCGGCCGGCGGCCGGAGGACGCGCGCGACCGCGACGACTATCAGACGGTCTACGCCCGGGCCGAAGGTGCCGTGGCGGCGCCGACCGCCGGCCTGCATTTCTCGGAAGCCCTGATTGACACACTCACCACTGCCGGCA
Source organism: Hyphomicrobiales bacterium (assembly GCA_024222895.1). Lineage (GTDB taxonomy): Bacteria > Pseudomonadota > Alphaproteobacteria > Rhizobiales > Kaistiaceae > Bauldia. The sequence goes on from JAAEOR010000822.1 coordinate 1,249, forward strand.
TTGGCTTCCATCAGGTCACGCTGCATGTCGGGCCGGGGACCTTCCTGCCGGTCAAGACCGACGAAACCGCTGACCACAGGATGCACGGCGAATGGGGCAGGGTGGACGCCGAAACGGCCGATACCTTGAACCGGGTGCGCGCGGCAGGCGGACGGATCGTCGCTGTCGGCACGACATCGCTTCGCCTGTTGGAGAGCGCCACAGATGACGACGGCAGGATCAGCTCATTTGCGGGAGAGACATCCCTCTTCATCACCCCCGGCTATCGCTTCAAGGCGGTCGACTTGTTGATGACCAACTTTCATCTCCCGCGTTCGACCCTGTTCATGCTGGTCTGCGCCTTTTCCGGCCGGGAAACGATGACGGCTGCCTATGCCCATGCGATCGCCGCAGGTTATCGCTTTTACTCCTACGGTGATGCATGCCTGCTCCATCCGGAGGACGGGGCGTGACCGGTGTCGCGTTTCGGATCGACGCGATGGACGGAGCCGCGCGATCCGGTGAAATCGCCACGGCCCGGATCCGGACTCCGGCGTTCATGCCGGTCGGGACCGCCGGGACGGTCAAGGCCATGTACCGGATCAGGTTGGTGACCTTGGCGCGGACGTGATACTCGGCGATACCTACCACCTGATGCTGTGGCCGGGGGCGTAGCGAGGGGCCATGAAGGCGTCCCTCGAGATTCTATCGGCAGGCAGGCAACGGGCAAGAAAATTTGAACGGAAAAGGGTGCCGCGGCGGGGGGTCGGCGGGGGGCGGTTCGGCTTTACCCCTCGTGCCGATGTGACTAAGCTCCGCGCCGGAAATCAAGCTTCAACTGCCAAAATCGGTTCGCTCAGACTGGGACTCCTCAAGGGCGACGGATCGTCTGCGGCGATCCTCCCGAATTGTGCTACCGACCTCTCTCCACAGGCGGCAGCAGAGGAAATCCGTTGATGACGCACATCGAAACCTCGGAAACGTATTTCGACGTCGCTATTGTTGGCTTGGGGTATGTCGGTCTCACATTGGCAGTGACGCTGGCCGAAATAGGCCTCAAGGTCCTCGGCGTTGAACGTCGATCGGACGTCGTCGACATGACTAATGCAGGAAAGCCGCACTTCAACGAAAAGGGACTCAACGAACTCCTTTCTCGGGTCGTGCAAAATGGCAGTCTGAAAGCGCACGAAGACTTTCCCGAAAACGCGCATTGCGGCTGCTACGTCATCACCGTCGGCACGCCCCTTGATTCCGATGGCGTCGCTCGGCTCGACTTCATCCGTGAGGCTTCGGAGCTATGGCCGAAAATGGGTGATGTCGCGTGAGAAGGCGGCGTATCGTGGCGGGTGCAAGCCTGCCAGAACCTCCCAAAGGAGCGATACGCCATGAAAGACGATACCACGATCACCCAGCTTCACCAGCCCGGATCGATTCTCGACCCGCTCGCCGAGATTGCCCGCGAGGGCGCGCGGCAGATGCTGGCTGCTGTGCTCAGGGCCGAGGCGTCGAGCTTCGTTGCACAGTTCGAGGATGAACGCCTTGCCGATGGCCGCCATCGCATCGTGCGGCATGGCACCGGGCCGGAACGGATGATCCAGACTGGGATCGGACCGATCCCGGTGCAACGACGGAAGGTCCGCGACCGGGCAACGAACATTGCGGATGAGAAGAAGATCCGGTTCACCTCGAACATCCTGCCTCGCTGGGCGCGGCGTTCGCGCAGTCTCGATGCGCTGCTCCCGGTCCTTTACCTGCGGGGCGTTTCGACCGGGGACTTTCAAGAGGCGCTCTCAGCGTTGTTGGGAGTGGACGCACCGAACCTGTCTCCTGGCGTGATCTCGCGCCTCACGGCAGGCTGGCAGGAGGAGCATGATCGCTGGCAGCGTCGCGACCTCTCAGCCCGCCGCTATGTCTACATCTGGGCGGACGGCGTCTACCTGCAGGCTCGGATGGAGCCGCAGGCCGAATGCATGCTGGTGATCCTCGGGGCAACGCCGGAGGGGCGCAAGGAACTGCTCGGCTTCCAGGTTGGGGTGCGCGAGAGCGCGCAGAGCTGGCGCGAACTGCTGGTCGATCTCAAGGCCCGCGGGCTGGCGGTTCCGCCGGAACTGGCTGTGGGCGACGGCGCCCTGGGCTTCTGGAAGGCCCTCGACGAAGTCTTCCCCGGCTCCCGTCACCAGCGGTGCTGGGTCCACAAGGTCGCCAACGTCTTGAACCACTTCCCGAAGTCCATGCAGCCGGGCGTCACCGCCGATCTGCGAGAGATCTCACACGCCGAGACCAGGGCCACCGCGCGGGCGGCCATCGAAACCTTCAAGGAGAAATACAGCGCCAAATACCAGCGCGGGGTTGCCTGCTTGACGAAGAATACCGAGAGCCTGCTGGCGTTCTACGACTTCCCGGCCGAGCACTGGGACCACCTGCGAACTTCAAACCCGATCGAGAGCGTGTTCGCCACCGTCCGTCATCGCACTGTCCGGACCAAGGGCGCGCTGTCGCAGAAGACCGCCAAGCTCATGGTCTTCACCCTCGTCCGGGCCGCCTCGAAGAAATGGCGCAAGCTCAACGGCACCAACCAGTTGCCCCGCGTTATCGTAACAGGGGCAAAAGTCCTGGCAATCAGGGGGGCTTTTGGGCTGTTGCGGTAACGAGTTTGTTGAGATCTTGGACGACAGGTGCACCGGGTGCGGCGAGGCGGTCACCGATGTAGTCCCAGAATGAGATGCCGAGCTTTTGGCAGGTCTTGATCAGCGACAGGAAAGCGTCGCGGCAGTCGCGGCCCGTGTCGCTTCGGGTTCCTCCGCTGATCTTCCGTTTAGTGACTTGGCAGCGGATGTCGTTTTCGGAGCCGTTGGTGTGGAGCGGGATCTCCGGTCGGTCGAGGACCATGAGCAACTCGGCCCTGTTGGCGTGCAGTCGGGCGAGCAGCCGGTCGAGGGCGGGGAATCCGGTGCGGCGTTTAAAGATGCGGTCGAAGCGGACGCGCAAGGCAGCCCTGCGGTGGGGTGTGGGATTGTGGCGATAGGCTTTGAGATCGCGGTAGAAACGCCAGATGAGGTCGCGCTGGTGTTGCTGAATGGTGCGGTGCCGGTTGGTAAAGGTGTCGAGCTTGTGGACCAGCCGCTCGGCATGGACCCAGCACAACCCATGGCGGCCGACGTTGAACTGGCCGGCGTCGTCGCTGACGACGACCGTATCGGCGAGCAGGCGGTGCGCCTTGACGCTGCCCCACAGCGCCCCTTCGGTGGCGATCTGCACCGGATCGGGCCGGACTTTGAGCGCCGTAATGGCGAGCCGCTCGAGATGGGCTTGCCACGTCGCCCGATCGGCGAAGCGCTTTTCCTCTTGCTCGGCCAGCAGCCGGATGACAGGTCCGGCAAGCGATCGGCTGCGCATATAGGCGAGCGCTTCGGCGTTGATCACGTAATCGCCGTGACCGGCGCGCAGCAGTTCGAGAAAGTTGAGCCGGCTCTTGGAGCCGGTCGTGGCGAACCAGGTGAAGCGGTCGTTGCCGATCTGGGTGCAGAAGCCGTTGGCGGCCTTGTGGCGCGCGCCGGTATCGTCGACCGTGATCCAGGCGGCGGTCGAAAGGCCGGCGCGCAGGACCTCACGCGCCTCATCGACAAAGCGGTCCTGGCGGTCGATCAACAACCGCATCACCTGGCGCTTGGAGATGAGAATGCCGAACCCCTGCAACTGCGCCACCAGCCGCGGCACCGTGACCTGTCCCTGATGATATTGGGTAAGCACGAAGCGGCGC
>JAAEOR010000823.1 GCA_024222895.1 Hyphomicrobiales bacterium
GCGGAATCGCTTGCCGTTTTCGACAGCACGACCGGACCGCAGATCGTCGTCGGCTCGTCGATGGGTGGTTGGTTGGCCCTGCTGATGACCGAAGCGCATCGGGCAGCGGTCGGAGCTGAGGCAAGCCGAATTGCCGGTCTGGTGCTCCTGGCGCCCGCGGTCGACATGACCCGGGCATTGATGTGGACCGGGATGAGCAAAACCGACCGGCAGACACTGATGGAGACCGGTGCCTACCGAGCTCCGAGCGACTACGATGATGACGGCTATCTGATCACCCGCGACCTCATCGAGGACGGCGACCGTCACCTGTTTGGCGACCGTCTGATCGAGACCGGCTGTCCGGTTCACATCCTTCAGGGTATCCGCGATACCGACGTCCCCTGGCAGCACGCCAGCGAACTGGTGTCGCGACTGGCCAGCGACGACGTGGTACTGACGCTGATCAAGGACGGCGACCACCGGCTGTCACGTCCGGAGGATCTCGAGCGGCTGGAAGCCGCGGTCGATGGCATTGTTTCTGAGCTTTGATGCCGCCGCCGCTTATCCAGACCCTTTCCAGGAACCATCCTCCCACAGCGCGGTGAGTCCCTGGCGATATGTCGGATAGGCAAGGGCAACCCCGAGCTCCTCGCGGATGCGCCGGTTGGAGACCCGCTTGTTGTCGCCATAGAAGGACCGGGCCATGGGCGACAGTTCGGCTTGTTCGAACGGGACCTCCGGTGGCGGCGTGACCCCCATAAGGTCGGCGGCGAAGGTCACGACATCCTGCGGCGGTGCCGGCTCATTGTCGGCAAGGTTATAGATCCGGCTGGCCGGCTGCTCGAGGGAAGCGGCCAGTGTGCGGGCGATATCAGCCACGTGAATGCGGTTGAACACCTGTCCCGGCTTGACCAGACGCCGCGCCCTGCCCTTGGCAAGGTTGACGAAGGCATTGCGGCCGGGACCGTAGATGCCCGCAATCCGGTGGATTCCGAGCGGGCAGGTCCGCGCGGCCGCCAATGTCTGCCACGCCTGCTCTGCGTCAACGCGGTTCTGCGACCGGCCCGATCGTGGTCGCAGCGGTGCGGACTCGTCAATCCAGCCACCGCCATGATCGCCATAGACACCGACGGTGGACAGGTAGCCGATCCACGCCAAACCGGCTGCCGCGGCTATATCCGTGCCATGGTGCGCGAGCACCCGATCGCCCTTATCACCGGGGGCGATGGAGACGAGCAGATGGGTGCAGCCCGAGACGGCCGCGGCGACGCCGTCACCCGGCCTTGTGCCGTCGAAGA
>JAAEOR010000824.1 GCA_024222895.1 Hyphomicrobiales bacterium
ACACAAGACGACCGCCGCGCAAGTCGCACGCGGCACCCGCGTCCCCCGCGTTCATCGCCCCGTCGCCAACCCGGCTGAGCCCGAGGGGGTCTTGGTAGTTGAGGGGGTCGTTGCCGACATACGAGTAGACGTTCCCAGAGGTCGGGTGACCCGGCGGCTCGGCATCAACCACGAGTGGGTCTTTGGTGAGGAACGTGCCGGTGGTGGGGCCGTAGTCGCGGTTGCGAAGATGTATCCGGCCGTCGAATTGGAGTTCGCCGCAACTACGCACGGTGTTGAGGTGTCCGAAGATCCTCCAAGCAATCCAGCCATTCATCCGCACGGGGCGGCTGGACCGGCGGATCTGAGAAGAGCCAGGTCTCAGTCGCGTCAAGCGTGCGCTCCTCACCGTCGACCAGTCGTGCCACGAGGATCGCACGGCGGGGACGAATCAAGTTGAGACGGGACAGACGCGGGTGCCCCAAGTCGCGCGCTTCGAACCCGTTGACGTCCTCCCAGGGGATCGACAGGCGACGGAACCTCCGATTCCGGAGAACGAGACCGTCATTGGTGGAGACCAGCCGAACCGAGAGGATGCTCGCGGCGTAGACAAACAACCAGAGTCCGAGTGCCAGAAGCAGGAGTGCGCCGCCGCCTACGAGTAGCGCAACTAGCGAAACGACACCGCCCCCGAGCGCAGCGCCAGCGCCGTGCGCAACAATCATTGGCTGCGGGCCAATTCGAAACCGAGACGGCGGAATCATGAACACCCTGCATACCACGAGCGGCCAGCTCCTCCATACCCTCCAACCTCGCCGAGGGCCAACGATCCGGTCCAGTCATCGGTGACAGCGTCGCTGCCCGTCGAGCCCACTGAGTACGACCCGCCTATGAAGGCTGAGCCTCCTCCTCCGACTGTCCAGTCCTCGTGATCACAGGCTTCGCGGTTCGAATACCCAACAGAGAAGCCGATATTGAGACCAATCTCACCAACCCGCACGTACGGGTGTCCGCCCTGCTGTCCGAGGGACTGTCAGGAACTTTGTGTATCGGGCGTGATCTGAGGGTCCGCAGCTGAGTGCTGTGGTCCGGGAAGGATCATGTCCATGACTGATTCGAATCTGCCGGCGGTGCCGGCGAACGCGTTGCCTGATGAGGCAGCAAT
>JAAEOR010000825.1 GCA_024222895.1 Hyphomicrobiales bacterium
CTCATCCACGAGTTCGACTTCTGGGATGTCGCCGACCGGCCGGTCGAGGAGCTCCGTGAGCGCTACGCGATCACCGATGTGGAGGGCGTACACATGCCGCCGCCCGACATACCCGCCACCGAGCCCAGTTAGCGGTGGGGTTGGCCTGGGGTTGTCGGATCGGCCTGATGCTGGCGCCGACACTAGCGATGTTCGCGCTCATTGGTGCCGCCGTACGGCACTCCAGAATGAGCCCGAGTGGGGCACTACCGGTAGGGTCGGGTTCGGCTCGGATCTGAGGGGGTTCTGTGGAGGTCGTTGGGGAGGCCGCCGTTGTCATCGATACGAACTTCCTCGCGAAGGGCCTATTCCAGCGGAAGGCGCTGAAGTGGTTCGCCGACCGCATGACCAAGCGTGGCCATTGGCTGGTGGTCCCGGAGGTTGTCGTTTGGGAATGGGCTGAACAGGCGAGAGAGACCGTGCGCGCTGTCGCAGCGGAGATGGAGGATGCCACTCGCCGCGTCGAATCTTCGCTCGGCGTGGACCTTGTTGTGCCTGAGGTGCCGGACATCGACACCCTCATTGAGCGGATCACGAAGGTCCTAGCCGAACTTGGCGTCGAGATCGCTGTCCCCGAAGCGGAAGAAGCGATGTCGGCGGTGAAGCAGCAGGTCCTGCAGCGGGGAACGGGTTCCAAGAAGGCGGGGGTGAAGACGGGAACGGCGGACGCACTAGTGCTGAGTGCCGCGAAGGCGCAGCTCGGTAACGCCGACGCCGTCGTGCTCTGCACAGCCGACAAGGCTTTGGGCGATCGTGCTATGGCCGCGTCCGAGCAGATCCAGGTGGCGAACTCGAAGAAGACGTTCTGGCCCCTCCTGGCGAAAGTGTCCCCTGCTGTCGCAGACCTGGTCAAGCGGATGGAGTCGTTTCTCATGGAGTCGTCAATGGAGATGGTGGCGGCCGGCCCCGACCCCTTCATCGTTGGCCCAGTAGACATGGACTTGGAGGTGGAGGAGCAGTTGGGCCTCAACCTTGATGCGTCGGTGCAACTCGACGCGAGCATCGAGCAGGTGATGGCGATGTCGCTACACGATGTCGATGTCATCACCGACGATGAGCCACCGTTTGCACAAGGTGAGGCGAGGGTTCGCTGTCTTGTGATGATCGCGAGTTGGTATACCGATGCGGACGGCACACTCACTGACGAATGGACTTCCACTGAGGTGAACCTTCACACCTACGTGACCGTGGACCTGGACGCGAACCATGTACCGGTGGACTTCGAGGTTGATGCCCCGGCTCAGTTGGTCGCGGTCGACAAATAGCACCGTGACCGGCAACGTTCGGGGTGCCGAGTGCGCCGGTTGAGGTGCCAGGTCTGCTTCGATCCGGGCATGCAACCTGTGCGTGTTCGGGACGTGTAGGAGCCACCGATGTTGTTGTCGTGTGACGCGGGTGGGCCGCCGATGGCGGTGTGGTTGCGGTGATGGTTGTAGTCGTGGAGCCAGCGGTCAGCCCGGCGGCGGCGTTCGTTGGCTGATGGGGCCGTGAAGCTGTGGAGGAA
>JAAEOR010000826.1 GCA_024222895.1 Hyphomicrobiales bacterium
GCCATCAAGGAGGCCATGCCGCAATGACCGAACGTTTTTTCAGCCAACAGAATCCGGTCAAGTACCGCAAAGGCAAATCGAAGAGCTTGAGCTTCCGCTGGTACGATCCCGATCGTGAGGTTCTCGGCAAGCGGATGGAGGATCAGCTTCGTTTTGCGGCCTGCTATTGGCATTCGTTCGTGTGGCCGGGAACGGACCCTTTCGGTGGCGAAAGCTTCATGCGTCCCTGGCACGGCGAGGGCGAAGAAATGGAGCTGGCGCGGGCAAAGGCCGATGTCGCCTTCGAGATGTTCCGGCTGCTCGACGTACCGTTCTTCACCTTCCACGACCGCGACATTGCGCCGGAAGGCGACACGCTCGCCGAGTCGAACCGCAATGTGCGCGAGATCGGCGACCTCTTTGCCGAGAAGATGGAAACCGCGAAGGTACGCCTCCTGTGGGGCACGGCCAACATGTTCAGCAACCGCCGCTTCATGGCCGGCGCCGCCACCAACCCCGACCCGGAGGTGTTCGCCTACGCGGCGGCGCAGGTTAAGAACGCACTGGAACTGACCCACCAACTGGGTGGCTCCAACTACGTTCTCTGGGGTGGACGCGAAGGATACGAGACCCTTCTCAACACCGACATGAAGCGAGAGCTCAATCAACTCGGCCGCTTCCTGACCATGGTCGTCGAGCACAAGAACAAGATCGGCTTCAAGGGCACGATCCTCATCGAGCCGAAACCCAAGGAGCCAACGGTCCACCAATATGACTTCGACGTCGGCACCATCTACGGCATGCTGAAAGCGTTCGATCTCGACAAGCACGTCAAGATCAACATCGAGCAGAACCACGCAATCCTCGCCGGCCACACCTTCGAACATGAACTAGCGTTGGCGGCAGCGCTTGGAATCCTTGGATCGATCGACATCAACCGGGGCGACTATCTGCTCGGTTGGGACACCGACCAGTTCGCCATGAACATCCCGGAGATGGCGTTGGCCTGCTACCATATTTTCCGCCATGGCGGTCTGGGGACGGGCGGTTTCAACTTCGACGCCAAGATTCGCCGGCAGTCGATCGATCCCGACGATCTTCTGGAGGCTCATGTCGGGTCAATGGACGCGTGCGCCCGCGGCCTGTTGATCGCCGAAAAGATCATCAACGACGGGGTCCTCGATGGCGTGGTTGCAGAACGCTATGCCGGTTGGGACAAGAGGGAAGGGCGGGCCATCCTCGCTGGCAAGCGCTCCCTGGACGATCTTTCCAAGCGCGTACTCAACAAGAAGATCGAGCCGCAGCCGCGTAGCGGAAAGCAGGAACACCTCGAACGGCTGATCAACAGCTATATCTGAGCGGCGCGTTTCGCCTCGCACTGACAGGAGGACATATACTCATGAAGACGATGAAGGGGCCGGCGATTTTCCTGGCACAGTTTGCCGGTGACGCCTCGCCGTTCAATTCGCTGGGCGGCATGGCCGAATGGGCAAGCGGCCATGGCTATAAGGGCATCCAGATTCCGTCCTGGGACGGGCGGCTTTTCGATCTCAAGAAGGCTGCGTCGAGCAAGACCTATTGCGCCGACGTCAGGGGGATCGTCGAAGAGCACGGCTTGGAGATCACCGAGCTGTCGACCCACCTGCAGGGCCAGCTGGTTGCCGTGAACCCGATCTACGATGACGCCTTCGATGCGTTTGCCGATCCGTCCGTTCGCGGCAACCCGAAGGCGCGGACGCGATGGGCGGTCAGCCAGCTCAAGCTTGCCGCCAAGGCCTGCCGCAACCTCGACCTCGACACCCAGGTCAGCTTCACCGGGGCGTTCTCCTGGCCGTTTCTCTATCCGTGGCCGCAGCGCCCTCCCGGATTGATTGACACCAGCTTCGACGAATTGGCCAAACGCTGGCGGCCGATCTTCGACGCTTGCGAAAACCAGGGGGTCAATGTCGGTTTCGAACTCCATCCCGGTGAAGACGTTTTCGACGGGGCCACCTTCGAGATGCTGCTGGACCGGGTCGACAACCATCCGCGTTGCGGGATCAACTACGATCCGTCGCACTTCGTGTTGCAATGTCTCGACTATCTCGAGTTCATCGACATCTACCACGAGCGCATTTTCGCGTTTCACGTCAAGGACGCCGAGTTCAATCCCACCGGCCGGCAGGGGGTCTATAGCGGTTTTCAGTCCTGGGTGGATCGCGCCGGTCGTTTCCGCTCGCTTGGCGACGGACAGGTCGACTTCAGCGGCGTGTTCTCCAAGCTCGCACAGTATGATTATGATGGCTGGGCCGTTCTCGAGTGGGAATGCGCTTTGAAGCATCCGGAAGAGGGCGCTCGCGAGGGCGCCGAATTCATCAAGTCGCACATCATCAAGGTGACGGATCGCGCGTTCGACGATTTTGCCGACGCCGGTACTGACACCAAGGCCAACAAGAAGATGCTCGGCATCTAAGCACAAGGAGAACGACAGATGGTTGAAGGACGCAGCGACGCAGTCGAAGGCGGTCGCATTCGTTTGGGCATGGTCGGCGGAGGGCAGGGCGCCTTTATCGGTGCCGTACATCGCCTGGCGGCGCGCATGGACGATCAGTACGAGTTCGTTGCCGGCGCGCTTTCATCGAACAAGAAGCGCGCTCTGGCGTCGGCCCGGGATCTTGGTCTCGACCCGGACCGCTCCTATGGCACCTTCGAGGACATGGCGAAGGCGGAGGCCGGCCGGACGGACGGGATAGAGGCTGTTGCGATCGTGACCCCCAATCACATGCACGCTCCCATCGCCAAGGCATTCCTCAAGGCCGGCATCAACGTCATCTGCGACAAGCCGATGACGACCAGCGTCAAGGACGCCAGGGAACTCGTTCGGTTGGTGAACAAGACGGGCCTGGTCTTTGGTCTGACCCATAACTACACGGGTTATCCGATGGTGCGTCAGGCGCGGGCTATGGTGGCGGCCGGCGACCTCGGCGATATCAGAATGATTCAGGCCGAGTATGCCCAGGACTGGCTCACCGAGAAAATCGAGTCCTCCGGGCAGAAGCAGGCCAAATGGCGGACGGATCCGAAGCAGTCCGGTGGCGGCGCGATCGGTGATATCGGCACCCATGCCTACAACATTGCGTGCTTTGTCAGCGGACTGACGCTGGACTCGCTCTGTGCCGACATGTCCAGCTTCGTCAAAGGCCGCAAGATCGATGACAATGACAACATCCTGCTGCGCTGGAAGGGCGGTGCCCGTGGGATGCTCTGGGCAAGCCAGGTCGCGGTCGGTCACGAGAACGGTGTGGTGTTGAGGGTTTATGGCAGCAAGGCCAGCCTTGAGTGGCACCAGGAGGATCCGAACTATCTCCGGTTCACAGGCTATGGCCAGCCACCCCTGCGCATCACTCGCGCCGGTCCCGGATCAAATGCTGACGCCGGTCGGGTGACGCGGGTGCCGCCAGGGCACCCGGAGGGCTATCTGGAAGGGTTTGCCAACATCTACACCGAGATCGCCCAGGCGATCCGCGCACAGCGCAGCGGCAAGAAGCCTGATCCAGCCATTGTTTTCCCGACCGTCGAGGATGGGCTTGTCGGTATGCAGTTTATCGAAGCGGCAACCAAATCGTCGGCAAAGGGGGCGACCTGGGTCAAGGTCTGAGGCGCCCATTGCAGTCCAGTTTGGTGTGTTTGGATGAACCGCATGGCGCTGGTTCTTCTGTGTCCGGGGCGATTTGCGGACGTTCCGGGCGCAAGCCCTGCCGCATTCCATTATGGAGCAGTTCTCCGTCGCACTTCTCCCCTCCGTCGTCATCCCGGACTTGATCGGGGATCGGGTTTCGCGCGCACAACGCTCGATGCTTATGCAGGCCCGCAACGATTCTCCGGTCAAGCCGGAGAATGACGAAGGAGGGGAGACTGAGTCGCGCGAACCGCCGAGCCCAACCGTATGCTTGCGC
>JAAEOR010000827.1 GCA_024222895.1 Hyphomicrobiales bacterium
TGACGGCAACCATGGGCGTCGCCCTGTTGACGACGCTCACCTACCAGATGCCGGCGTCGCAGGCGATTCTCATCCTCATCTGCATGTATGTCGGCGCGATCTATGGCGGCAGCCGCAGCGCGATCCTGCTCAATATTCCCGGGACGCCCGCAAACGCCGCGACCGCTCTCGACGGCTATCCCCTCGCCCACTCCGGCCGCGGCGGCTATGCGATGGGGATCGCCACCAGTTCGTCGGCGATCGGCACTGTCATCGGCATCCTGTTCCTGGCGGTCAGCGCACCGCTGTTGTCCGATCTCGCACTCGACTTTGGTTCGTTCGAATTCTTCTGGTTGGCGCTGTTCGGCGTCGTCATCTCCGGCCAGCTGACCGCCATGGGCAATCCGCTCAAGGGCTACATCGCCGGCATCCTCGGTCTGCTGGTGGCGATGGTCGGCATGGAGGGCATCCATGCGCATGTGCGTTTCACCTTCGGCAACAGTGATCTGCAGGGCGGCATCGGGTTGATTCCGGCAATGGTCGGCGCTTTTGGTTTCGCCGAGGTGCTGACGGTGATGTACCGCAAACGGGCGGAGATGGTGTCGACATCGCTGGACCGGATTCTGCCGCGGGCCCGGGACCTGTGGCGCTACAAGTTCACGGCCGTGCGTTCCGGGGTGATCGGCACCTTTGTCGGCATCA
>JAAEOR010000828.1 GCA_024222895.1 Hyphomicrobiales bacterium
AGCACTCCAACTTCGCTTCAGAAGGCTGCCTTCGACCTCCTCGAAATCGACCCCGCACGTGTCCAGTAACTGAAAAACCAAATCGGCTCAAAAACAAGGCTGGGCAACGGGTTTGCTCAATCCAAAAGCCCAAACTTCGGATTAGTCGGGGTGGGATCGGACAAAGCGCTCCGCCGTTAACCCGAAACCGAGGAGCCGGTCGTCGTCGTCGCCGATGGAACTGATCAGCGTGCTTGTCGGGAGTCCGGCATCGTCGGTGCCGCTGGGGATTGCAAGCCCCGGTAGGTTGAGAAAGTTGCCGAGCAGCGTGTTGCGCAGGGCCTTGAGATTGGCGGTGTGAAAGAGATCGTCGTCGTCGTCGAGCGGCGCGGATCCGGGCGCCACCATCGCAACGGTCGGCGTCGCCAGGAGCCTGCCATCGAGATGGTCCGCCAACTTTCTCATCATTGCGATGCGGGCGCGCTGCAGGCCAAGCAGGTCCGCCGCCGACATTTGCTTGCCGCGCATGATGCGCGCGACCACACGACGATCGATACTGGCAACATCCGGTCCGTCGACCAGATCGCGGTGAACGATGTAGGCCTCCGCCGCCTGAATTGTCCCAAGATCGGTGGCCATCGCCGCCGCCTGTGCGAAGATCTCCAGAGGGCCGCGGGTCACTTGCGCCCCCGCCTGCTGCAAGCGAAGCAGGCTGTTCTCGAAGTTTTCGGAGACGGCTGGATCGAGATCATCCAGGACGATGGTTTCCGGCACAAAGAGACGCAGCGCTTCTATCGGCTGGCGGCAAACGTCTGTTGCGGGCGCGCCGCGCAGGGTCATGTCGAGCAGCACACAATCCTCGACCGAGCGGGTCAGCGGACCGACTGTGTCGAAAGTGTAAGAAAGAGGAAAGATAGCCGACTTGTCGATCCTCCCCTCGCTCGACTTGTATCCGACCAGACCATTGAAAGCCGACGGGACCCGCACCGATCCGCCGGTATCGGTTCCAATGGCACAAGGGGCAAGCCCGGAAGCGACGGCGACCGCCGCGCCGGACGACGACCCACCGGGCGAACGGGGGATCGAGCGGTCGTGGGGATTGGCCGGCGTGCCGAAGTGAGGATTATGGCCGAGGCCGGAATAGGCGAACTCGGTCAGGTTCAGCTTGCCAAGGCTGACCATTCCCGATCCCGTAGCATTGGCGACGATGGGTGCGTCGTCGGCAGCGGGTGGTGCGTCGCGTCGGGTTGCGGAGCCGGCAGTCGTGACTTCGCCGGCCATGTCGATCAGATCCTTCCAGGCGATCGGCACGCCGTCGAGGGCAGATAGCGGTCGGCCCGCGGCCAATCTCTTCTCGGCGGCGCGGGCCTCGCGCATCGCGCGGTCCCCGGTCACTGCCAGGAAAACCGATTGACCGGATGCGGCGTCGATCTGCTCAAGAAGGTGCTCGGCAAGCGCGACCGGGCTGTCCTCGCCCGCGGCTAATGCTCGGCCAATTGCGGCGGCGGTCAAGTTCGAAAGCGTGGCGATATCGGTCATCGAGCCTGATCCATTTTGAACGCGATATGAGGGCTCAGGCGGCGGCTGCGGCGCCGTCCAGGCGAGCCGCCATGTCGACAAAGGTTGCGAGGGAGCGGCGGATCGCACGCTCGTCGATTCCGCGAGTAATGAAAACGATCCGTGACGTTCGGTCGTTGTCCGGCCAGTGATTGAGATGCATGGGTGGGTGGACGACGTGCTGGACGCCGTGGATCGCGACCGGCATTTCTGACTCGCGCACGTTGAGCAGCCCCTTCACCCGCAGAATCCGTTCGCCATGAACATGCAGCAAGGCGGTCAGCCAGACCCCGAACGCCGTCCAGTCGATCGGGGTTGCGTAGTCCACGACGAAGGAGCGGGTCTCGTCACCATGGGCGCTGTGGTCATGATCATCGTCTTCCGGAACCCGGCTCAGCCAGCGTTTGACTTCGCGCTCCCGGTTCCCGGCTTCGTTGAGATCCTCACCAAACAGAAGCGCGGCGTCGAAGCCCGAGCCTGTGGACCGGGTGATACCGGCCGCATGATTGAGGCGGCCAAGGCGGCGCTCGAGTGCGTCGATCGTGACTTCGTCAGCGAGGTCGGTCTTGGTCAGTAGAATCCGATCGGCGATTGAGGCTTGCTTCACCGACTCGTCCTGGTTATCGAGGGTTTCCGCACCGACAACGGCGTCTACCGTGCAGACGATGTTGCCAAGGTGAAAGTGATTGCGGATCACCGGCTCGGCGGCGATCGTCGATACGATCGGCGCCGGGTCGGCAAGTCCGGTCGTTTCGATCAGCAGCCGGTTGAAGCGGGGGATAACGCCGGCGGCGGCGCGATCGTAAAGGCTGCGGATGGTCTCTTTGAGATCGGATCGGATCGTACAACAGATACAGCCGCTCTCGAGCAGCAGGATCCCTTCCTCCACTTCCTCCATCAGGACGTGATCGAGGCCGACGCTGCCGAACTCATTGACGATGACGGCCGCGTCGGCGAACTCCGGTCGAACCAGGATCGCGTTCAGGAGTGTCGTCTTTCCGGACCCGAGAAAGCCGGTGACGACATTCACCGGAATCGTCATCGGCCGATCCGCTCAAGCGCTTCGAGATAGGCCGGATCCAAGGGATCGACGGGGTCACCCCGCATGGTCTCCACCGCCCCCCAGACAGCCTGAATGTCATCTACGATGGTGCTACGTCCGGTCGGCGACGACAGGACATAGCTGGACGCCTGGAAGTCCGCGACCTTCATACGGACGGGTTCAAGGGCAGCGTTGACCATCCGGGCCCGGTGAGTCCGCTCGGCACGGATCGTCCGCCTGCGGTCGCCTGAGAACGCATCGGGATGGGCCGATGTTTCGGTCCAGTGAACCACACCAAGCAGTCCGCAAAGTCCGCACATCGGCCGTCCCGTTCCTTTGTAAGGGCGCGCGGGCGAAGACCCGCTGCTACCGTCGTGGGTTGCGCCTGACGAAGTCGTCGACGATTGCATCAAAGGTGGTGAACGTCACGCCCGGATGGCTGGTGATGTGGGCGTAGAGCCGTTCGAGCATCAACAGGGTCTGCGGCTTCCCGGACACATCCGGATGGATAGTGAAGGTGACCACCGCATAGTCCATTTCGCGATAGACCCAGTCGAATTGGTCGCGCCACATTTCCTCCACATGACGCGGCGAAACGAAACCGTGGCTGTTCGGGGCCGCCTTCATGAACATCATTGGCGGCAGATCGTCGAGATACCAGGAGGCCGGGACCTCGACGAGATCGCTCTCCTCACCGCGGACAAGCGGTTTCATCCACTCTTCCGCTTTCTTCGAGTAGTCGATCTTCGTCCACGAATCGCCCACCCGCAGGTAGTAGGGTTCGAAGTCCCTGTGCATCAGGGAGTGATCGTATTTGATGCCCTTCTTCAGCAGAAGCTCGTTGGAGACCGGGGAGAACTCCCACCATGGCGCAACATAGCCGGTCGGCCGGCGGCCGCAGAGTTGCTCGATCAGCGTGATCGATTTGTCCATGACAGCCTCTTCCTGCTCGGGCGTCATGGCGATCGGATTCTCGTGGCTGTAGCCGTGCATGCCGATCTCGTGGCCCGCGTCAGCGACCGCCTTCATCTGCTCCGGGAAGGTCTCGATCGAATGTCCCGGGAT
>JAAEOR010000829.1 GCA_024222895.1 Hyphomicrobiales bacterium
CCGCGCGCGCATTGGGCGCGCCGCAGACCACCTGGACCCGGGAGCCGTCGCCGGCATCGACGACGCAGACCTTGAGACGATCGGCGTTCGGATGCTTCTCCGCCGAAACAACCCGGGCGAGGCGAAAAGCGGCGAAGTCCCTGGTCAGGTCCTCGATCTCCTCGACCTCGAGGCCGATCATGGTGAGTTTGTCGGCGATCCCGTCGACGGTCGCGATGGTGTCGAGATGCTCTTTCAGCCAGGACAAAGTGAATTTCATGGCGGTGCGCCTTAGGTCATTCGGGTGGCTACCGGTGGCAGCCACGTTGGAGGTTGGATCGCTGGCATGAGGCCAGCCAAATGCACACGGTCATGACGACAGCCCGCGCGCCAGCGATGGCAAGTCAAGCGGGCGAAAGCCATAGTGATTGAGCCAACGCACGTCCGCGTCGAAAAAGGCCCGGAGATCGGGCATGCCGTATTTCAGCATGGCGATGCGATCGATTCCCATACCCCAGGCAAAGCCCTGCACCTTGTCGGGATCGAGTCCGCCATGACGGATCACATTGGGATGGACCATGCCGCAGCCGAGGATCTCCATCCAGTCATCGCCCTCGCCGAAGCGGACTTCGTCGCCAACCCGGCGACAGCGGATATCGACCTCCATCGACGGCTCGGTGAACGGAAAG
>JAAEOR010000830.1 GCA_024222895.1 Hyphomicrobiales bacterium
CACATCGATCCCAAGCTTGTCGAGCAGGCCCCCGACTTGCGGATATTGGAAGATCACGCCGATCGATCCGGTGATGGTTGTCCGGCGGGCAATAATCTGATCGGTGGCGATTGCAGCCATATACGCTGCCGATGCTCCAACAGTGCTCATGGTGGCTACCGTCGGCTTTTCCTCAGCCAGGCGACGCAAATATTCATAAAGCGCCTCGCCGCCCGTCGTCGCACCGCCCGTCGAGTTGATCGCCACGATAACGCCGGCGACGGCTTTCGACTTGGTCAGGCGATCGAGCATCTCCAACTGATCGCGATCTTCCCTAATGAAGCCCGAAATCGATACCCGTGCGATCTGAGGTCTGGCAAAATCAAAAAGTCCGCCGGCCGTCACCACAATGCCAACGACCAGTGCAGCTGCAATCGCTACAAAAGCGACGACACGCCAAAGCGAAACCTTCCGCCGCAGACTTCTCCGATCGGCAATCTGGTCCGGCGTCAAGCTCACTCCGCCTCCTGGCTTTGGTCCGGTGGGCCGCCGTGCCCGCCTCGGGAAGATGGGGTAGCGACTCTTTCTTCGACAGGCAAGCCGTGATGGACGGTTCAGTCGGCTTAAGCTACGTTGCCGACCATGCTGACGGTGTGGGGTCGGGTCAATTCGGTCAACGTCCAGAAAGTCCTGTGGACGCTGGCGGAGCTGGAGCTGGACTTCGAACGGATCGATGCCGGGTTGTCGTTCGGCGTTGTCGACACACCGGCTTATGGTGAGAAAAACCCCAACCGGCTGGTCCCGACCATCGACGACAATGGTTTCGTCTTGTGGGAATCGAATGTGATCGTCCGGTACCTCGCCAGCAAGTACAGCGCCGGTCGTCTCTGTCCCGCGGATCTGCAGAAGCGCTTCCAGGCCGAGAGCTGGATGGACTGGCAGGCGTCGAACCTTCAGCCGGATCTGACCCCGGTCTTTCTCGGCCTGATCCGGAAGATACCGCAATTCTCGGCACCGGAGACGATCAACGCCGGCTGCCGCAAATGCGAGCGGTGGCTCGCAATCCTCGACGGCCACCTCGCAAGTCGCGCCTTCGTCAACGGCGATGCATTCACGATGGCGGATATCCCGGTGGGCGCGACGGTGAACCGGTGGAGCCGCCTGCCGATCGATCGTCAGCCGCACGCTCATATCGAGCATTGGCTCGCCGCGCTGAAAACGCGTCCGGGGTTCGCGCGCCACCTCGACCTGCCCCTCAGTTGACCGGTCGGCTCAGACCGTGCCCGGGCGTTCTACGAGGCTCATCATCGCCGCGCCCAGCTTCGGCAAAGATCGATATACACCGGAAGATATCCTGGCCAGGTTTCGTGACCACGCGGCGGCGCATGGCCTGCCCGACCTGGCGATTGAAGGGGGAATGCAACATCAACCCACCCGAACGGCGGTCGATCATCCCTTCGGCAAGATGGTCGGTCGCGCTTTGGCAGTTGGTTTCGACCAGGAGCCCATCGTCACTCCGGTGGTTGGAAGATTGAACCCGAATTACGTTTGGATGGAGATGCTTGGGCTACCGATGGCTGAGGTATCATACGGTCAATATGATTGCCGCATGCACGCCCCAGACGAGCGATACTCCCTTGCCTGTCTCAGGAGCGGTATCCTCGCCTCGGCGATGGTGATGATCGGCGCCGCTCGTGGTGCCGGCCTTTCGGTTGGGAGCAGAAAATGACGTCCTCTATCGCGGTTGACCGTCTCGCATCCGCCCTTCAATCCGCGCGGCGGGACGGAACGACGGTTGACACACCGTCGTCGCTCACGGACGCGACAAGCGCATATGCCATACAGGATCGCATGATAACTCTGGCCGGCGCACGCCCAGCGGGCTGGAAGGTCGGCGCTTCGGCGCCGGGCGCCGCGGCGGCACTTGGGCTGGAGAAGCCTTTTGCCGGCCCCTTATGGGCCGAGGATATCAAAGACGCCGGTACGTTCACCGACTCCATCGATCTTCTTCACCCGACTGCCTTGAGCGTGGAATTGGAGATCGCGTTTCGCTTTGGCCGGACACCGTCGTCGGACGCCGCGGACGATATTGCTTCCGCCATCGACGGCATCGCACCGGCCTTCGAATTCGTCGGCGGCCGGATGGATGCCCTGCCGGAACCGCCCGGCCCGGCGATGATTGCCGACCATGGTCGGAATGTCGCGGTGGGTATCGGCGAATTCACCGAAGAGTGGTCTCAGCTGGACCTGGCGGCGTGCACGGGAACGCTTGAGATCGATGGTGACCCGGCAGGTCGCGGAAAAGGGCAATCCGCCATGGGCGATCCGTTCGTGTCGGCCTGCTGGCTGGTGCACCATATCCAGCGCAGAAACTACCGCATTCATCCCGGTCAGATCATCCTGTCGGGCGCCATCGTGATCTGCCACGACCTCCCCGATCGGACCGAGATACGCGGTTCCATTGCAGGAATCGGGTCCGTCGAATGCTCGATGTTTCGTACCGCGCCGGCACCGAAGGTCGACAGCGCGGAACCTGGGAAAACCGATGACGTCTGACCAACGCGACAGAGATCGGGCCCTGGCCGGACGTCCGACTGAGCCATATCAGTGACCGGGACCATGCGCCTGGCCATTCCTGCGCTCGACGATCTGGCATTCGTGGGCGAGGATCTCGTTCGACCCGAATGCGTGGTCACCAATTCGGCCGGCCAGCTGTTCACCCCCGACTGGCGCGGCGGCATCGCCATGCTCGAAGATGGACGGACCGTACTGACGAAAGCCGAGGGGTCCGGTCCAAGTGGCGGTATCAAGCCCAACGGCATAGCCCTGACAAGCGGCGGAGAGATGCTCATTGCGCACCTGGCCGACGCCGAGGGCGGCGTATGGCGAATGAAAGCAAACGGGCGCCTCGAGCCCTGGATCCTAGCCGTCGAGGGTCGGCCGCTGCCACCGACGAACTTCGTTCATGTCGACCAAGTGGATCGCACCTGGATCACTGTAAGCACGCGGATGGTGCCGCGAACATTGGCGCGTTCAGCCGAGATCGCCGATGGGTTCATCGTTCTCGTCGAAGGCGATACGCCGAGAGTGGTCGCCGAGGGAGTGGGCTACACCAACGAGGCCAAGGTCGATCCGGCGGGGCAATGGCTCTATGTCAACGAGACGTTCGGACGACGTGTCAGCCGCTACCCGATCCTTACCGGGTCCCGCCTGGGACAGCGGGAAGTCTATGTCGAGTTCGAAGAAGGCGTCTATCCGGACGGGCTTGAGTTCGACGAGGAGGGCGGCATCTGGATCACGAGTATCTACAGCAATCGCCTGATCCGTATCGACGGCGACCGGCAGCAGCAGCTCCTGCTCGAAGACAATGATCCGGACTATCTTGCCACCATAGAACGCGCATTCCGCGACGGATCGCTGGTCCATCGGCAGCCGGAAGAAGTTCCCTCCCTGCGTCTCAAGAATATCTCGAACGTCGCATTCGGCGGCAACGATCGAAAGTCGGTCTATCTCGGTTGCCTTCAGGGCAACCGAATCGCCACCTTTCGATCACCGGTAGCCGGCGTCCGGCCCGCCCATTGGGACCGGAGATGGCGCGACTGAGGCGAAATCAGCTCGCTGGGGCTGGCTTTTCGGGACGTCGACCGGCCAAACGGTACCGGTTGAAGCGATACTGTAAAGTCATCGAGAAACGGCCGCGACCGGAGCCCGTGCTTTGCTCGGCTCAACAAAAACGGCCCGCCGAAGCGAAGAGCCTGCCCTCGACTTGATCGACGGATCCGCTGACATGGTCTTGTTTGCGTCCTAACCCGTCTTAAGCAACTCGCGGGTTGGTCGTGATCTAAGCCATTGATATTGTTGGATCTGGCTTCAAAAGTCGGCACTACAGGGGTGTGCTGGTTTTGAGAGTTTTCAGCTGGCGGCGCTAATGCTGGGAGGCGGTTGGGGCGGCAGTTTCAACTTCAACATTTGCAGCAGGAGTTGTTGATCCTTGTCGGGCTGGGTGTATCGCGGAAGAACGATATGGCG
>JAAEOR010000831.1 GCA_024222895.1 Hyphomicrobiales bacterium
AGTCGGCAACGAGGGCGCGCGCGAAGCTGATCAGCTGCCGCTGGCCAAGCGAGAGATTGCCGCCACGCTGTTCCAGCATGGTGTCGTAACCGTCCGGCAGGCGCATAATGAAGTCGTGGGCGTCGACAGCCTTGGCGGCGCGAACCACATCGTCGCGGCTGGCTTCGGACTTGTGATAGCGGATGTTCTCCACAACCGTTCCGGAGAAGAGGAACGGCTCCTGCAGGACCATGGCGACATGCTCGCCAAGGGAATCCTGGGTCACGTCGCGCACATCCTCTCCGCCGATCAGGACGCGCCCTTCGCCGACATCGTAAAAGCGGTGCACGAGTGCCGTGGCACTGGTCTTGCCCGAGCCGGTCGGACCGACGAGGGCGACCGTCTCGCCCGGGTTGACCCGGAAACTGACGTTCTTCAGCACCGGCTGATCCCGGTTGTAGGCAAAGGTGACGCCTTGGAACTCGACCGAGCCGTCCATGTCGGCAGGCAGCGGCCGCGCGCCCTGCTTGTCCCTCACGTCGATCGGCACGTCGAGGACCTCGATGATCCGGTGGCCGGAGGACATTGCCCGCTGCATGACGCTGTACTGCATGGTCAGCGACCGGATCGGATCGAAGAAGCGCTGGATGTAGAACAGGAAGGCAACCATCACGCCAACCTCAAGCGTGCGGTCGAGCACCATGGCGCCGCCCACGACAATCACGACTGCCATGGCGATCCCGGTCAGTGTGTCGACGATCGGGACCATCACCTGGGCAAACCGGGAAGCCCGCAGATGGGCGCGCAGGTTGGCATGCGCCTTGTCGTCATAGAGGTCGAAATTGACCTGCTGCCGATCCATGCCCTGAACCGTGCGCACACCATGGATACCCTCGGCCAGCGCGCCATTGGTTGTGGAATTGGTCTCATGGGCGGCCATGAAGGCGCGGCGCGCCGCCGGCAGCCACCAGATGCGAACGATGAACAGGACCGGCATCACCGACAGGGTAAGCAGCCCCAGCAGAGGATCGAGCCAGAGCAGGACCGTGACGATCCCGAACAACAGCACGATGTCGCCAATTGAAAGGACCGACGATTCCAGGAACTCCTGCATGGAATTGACATCGCCCTGCAGCCGCGACATCAGGCGGCCGACCTCGGTGCGGTCCATGAAGGACAGCGACACGAACTGCAGATGGTCGAACATGGCGCGGCGCATTTCGAACAGCGCGCTCTCGGCAACCCGGCCGACCGTCATCTCCTGAACGTAGCTGGCGCCATAATTGACAAAAGCGATGGCGACGAAGGCGACCACCGCCCATGTCAGTATGTCCCGGCCGGCCTCGCCCCTCGCCATGCCCTGGTCGATGGCGATACTGATGGTCAGCGGAATGGCGAGCTGGGACAGGGTGAAGATCAACACGGCCGCCACGGCAATCGCCATCTTGACCCGGTAGGGCCGGACGAACCGCCAGATCCGACGCACCACCCGACGGTCGAAGGCCTTGCCGAATACTTCCTCTTCCAAATGGTGCGAGCCGACCACCGCGCGGGGTGGTCGCCGGCCGCGGCCCTCGATTTGATCGCGGTCAGCAATATCCGGCATCAGGCCGCTCCTCCCGTAACGTCGAGAACGTCCCCGCCGGGGTTGATCTGCAGGTCGTAGAGCGCCCGGTAGCGCCCCTGCTTGGCAATCAGCTCGTCATGGGTACCGCGCTCGACAATGCGCCCGTTTTCCATGAACAGGATCTGATCGGCGTGCATCAGCGAGCCAAGCCGGTGCGAGATGACCAGGGTAACGCGATCGTCGGCAAACCGGCGGATGGCGCCGCGAATGCGCTGCTCCGTACCGGCGTCGATCGCCGCCGTGGAATCGTCGAAGATCATCACCGACGGCCGCAGCATGAGAATGCGGGCGATCGACAGCCGCTGGCGCTGACCGCCGGAGAGCGACACGCCGCGCTCGCCGACGACGGTGCCATACTCCATGGGCAGGCTCATCACGTAGTTGTGGAGCTGAGCCGATTCACTGGCGCGGCCTATACGCCGCTCGTTCGCCCACGGATCGCCATAGACGATGTTGTTCTCAATCGAAGTCGTAAACAGGAAGGTATCCTGCTGGACAATGCCGACGGCGCGCCGGAGCGACTGCAGCGTGACGTCGCGGATATCCCGGCCGTCGACGGTGATCCTGCCGCCGGTCACATCATAGAACCGCGGGATGAGGTGGGCGAGCGTTGACTTGCCGCTACCCGGCGGGCCGACGATGCCGATCGTCTGGCCGCGCCGTGCCTCGAAGCTGAGCCCGTCCAGAACCAGGCGGCGATCGTTGCCGGGATATCGGAAGGTCACATCCTCAAAGCGCAGAACGCCATCCGTGACGGTCAGCTCCCTGGCATCGGGGGCATCCTCGATGGCGACATCCTGATCAAGCAGATCGAACAGGCGGGTGCCGCAGGTCGAAGCCCGCGCAAAAGCATTGACCAGAAGTCCGAGCTGACGCACCGGCATCTGCAGGATCGCCATGAAGGCGAGGAAGGATGCCAGTACTCCGACGCTGATTTCGCCGGCAATCACCTTGTTGCCGCCGACCAACAGCACCAGCCCCATGGCAAGGAAGAAAGAGAAATTCATGGCGCTGGTGTTGATCACGCGGATGCGCGTACGCTCATGGGCGAGCTTGAGGGCCTTGGCCGAGGCGCGATCGAACTTTTCCAGTTCGTGTTCGCGCGCGGCGAACGCCCGGACGACCCGAATGCCACCCAGGTTCTCGTCCATGACACGACTGACGATCGACAGCCGCTCCTGCAGCGCCAGCCAGATGGCGCGCAACCGAAGCCGGGTCACCGACGACCGCCACGCAACAAACGGCACGAAGGAAAGGCTGACCAGGCCCAGCACAAGGTCGGTGCTGATGAGCAGGTAAGCGCCGACGCCGATCAAGACCGACAAAAGGACGAATCGCACGATGCCGGTCGAAAAGAACATCCGGACGCCATCGATGTCGAGGATGCCGAGGGTGATCAGATCGCCGGTATGGACGCCGTCATGGAAGCTGAACGAGAGGCGCTGAAGCTTTTCGTAGCAGGCGAGGCGCAGCTCATAGCCGACATTGTGGCCGACCGACTCGCCGAAATAGTTTTGCAGCATCGTGAAAATGCCGCGCAGGACACTCACAACCAGCAGGGTCAGGGCGGTGGTGAAGAGCGCGGTTTCGGCGCCCTCGGCTGCTGCCGCGATGACTCCCTGGGTCTGGTCGACTGCACGGCCAAGCAAACGGGGGATCATCAGTTGCAGACCGGCCGCCACAAAGGTCGACACGATGGCAATGGCCGCCTGCCAGGGATGACGGAGCGCCATGCGGGTAATACGCCATAGCGTGCCGACGCCCTGCCCCCAATGGGCGGAGCGGACATGCGTCAGCGAGTCGCCATAGGACCTGGCGCTCGCAGCAGCGTTCTCAGTCTTCAACGGACTGGCCAGACAGGTTTGCGGCGGCGGGAGGCACGCTCAGAATCGGAATACCACCTTAAATGCCGCTTTTTCGCTTGCCGATCAATTCACGATTGTTCGACAGTCGTCCGCGCAGGAATTTCGGCTGTTTGATTTTTCCGTCCCGGGCTAAACATCCGCTCGTCCTCCGCGCAGGCGGAGGACCCAGATTCTACGCGAGCAACTCCGTGCTTCGGGCGCTGCCGACAGTTCTCCCAGACGCTGGCGCTGAAGTCTTGGCGCCTCTTGAAACCCCGCTCATTCCCGCGGAGGGAACCCGGCGATCAAAGGAACCATGGATGCCCGCCTGCGCGGGCATGAGCGGAGGGGTAGCCGGGGACGAAAAATTCAGACGGTCAGACCCGCTGTGCAGTAGAACCAGTCCGGGCCGGCGACAACCGGCGGCACAATGACCTATGAATTCAGCTGCGTCAGCGATGCCGTGCGGATCACCGTCGGAATACGGGGCGTCGCAGGGGCGCTGCACGCGGTCACCAACCCATCTGTCTACGGGCCGGAGAGCATTTATACGCCTGCCAGGCGGCGATCAGATTGCAGCCGGAACCCGGATGAAAGCCCAGAAAATACTGATCCTCTACCTTCACAGCTCGGCTCTCGACAGTCGCGTGATGGCCTGGAGTTCGTATGATGGAACGGCGAGGATCTCGCCAGTGTCCGGTGACGAGGACGAACCGCTCGACCACAATATCTGGCACGCCGGTCGCCGCAACGCCTCGGACCGCCCGCGAGCGATGTACCAGCTCCGCTTCAATCCGACCGTGCGTCAGACCGGTCATTGGGACATGTCAACCTACGATGCGGCGGCGGCACGGGTGGCCAAACCGCTGCACTCGCCGCACGGAGCTGTGGATGACCTCCAGCACCGGCTCTCCACCCGGGAACCCCGGGCCGACGTTCGCGGCGGCTATCCGGACATCGTCCAGCGCAACAAGCTCTGGCGGTTGCTGTCCGGCGACGACGCCTTTTCGGTTCACCACTGGCTGACGCGGGTCGAAAACGTGCCGGGTGGGGCAATAGCAAGCAGCTGACCCCGGGTACCGCAAACCGACCCTCCGTCCGACGCTAGCCCCGTTCTTAGCCAAGAGACGTTTGTGCGGCCAGGCCCCCGTGCTGCACCCTCCGCTCGTCTTCCGCGAAGGAGGAGGACCCTGATTCTTTTCTGGATTCCCGCCTCTGCGTGGGAATGAGCGGTATTGAGGTGACGCCAGACCCCCCCGCGCTGTAATCCAGCACTGCCTGTTTGACACACCGCGGTGTCAGCCGCTCTGACACGCGAAGCATGTGCTCATGCCCTGGCCGCCGGACGATAGCTGATCAGCCACGCCCCAGGCTGCTCCCCTTCGACTACCAAGGACAACATCGTCGATTACATGTAGGAAAAGGAGTACACGGGTGGTGCCGGTTGCCGCTGGTTTTTCTTCCTTTTCGGCTGGCGTTCACTGCATTGATTGGCGAACCCCCGAGGTTGCATGAAGGCTCTTGTCATCCCCGAACCCGGTGCCTCGGCATTCACGTCGATTGACGAACCCGTCGAACGCTCGGACGAAGTGATCCTCCAGGTAGACTTCGCCGGCCTCTGCGGCAGCGATATGAGCACTTTCAAGGGCCTCAATCCGCTGGTCGCGTATCCTCGCATTCCCGGACATGAGATCGGCGGAACGATTCTCTCGGTCGGCGCCGATGTCGCCAGCAGTTTTCAACCGGGCCAGTTCGCAATCGTCATCCCCTACAAGAATTGCGGCCGGTGTTCTGCCTGCCGGCGCGGACGGATCAATGCCTGCCGGTACAACGAGACACTCGGTGTCCAGCGCGATGGCGGTCTGACCGAACGCATCGCCATTTCGCCAGACAAGCTCATTCTTAACGACACGCTGCCAAAGCCACACCTGGCGCTGGTCGAGCCGCTGTCGGTGGGATTCCATGCGGTTCGGCGCGCCACGGTCACTCCGGACGATATCGCCGTGGTGATCGGTGGTGGAATGATCGGCGTCGGTGCACTGATTGCCGCGGCGCAGGAATCCCGGCGGGTCTTCGTTGTCGAAGTGAGCGAGAAGAAACGCGAGCAGCTTCTCGCGCTGGGCGCTGAGGATGTCTTCGACCCGAGCGAAGTGGATGTCCTTTCCGAGCTGAACCGACGGACCGGCCAGGAGGGCGCCGACGTGGTCATCGAAGCGGTCGGATTGGCGGCCACCTATCGACAATCGATTGACCTGGTCAATGGCGGCGGTCGCGTCGCATTCATCGGATATGCCGTCGACGAGATTGCCTTCGACACCAAGCAATTCAACCTCAAGGAACTGGATATGTTCGGATCGCGCAATGCGACCCGGACCGATTTTGAGCAGGCAGTCCGATACCTCGAGGCAAACCCCGAGTCCGCCCACGACGTGATTTCCTATATGGTGCCCTGGGCAGAAGCCGACGGCGCCTTGCCGTTGTGGGATAGGGTGCGCCAGGATTCCTTCAAGGTCATGATTGATTTGTCGACATGACGGACGCCCGCTTCCCCCAAACCCTCGAGCAGGCCTATGGCCTGCAGGGCAAGGTCGCCCTGGTCACCGGCGGCGGCAGCGGCATCGGCCTGGGTATCGCCCGCAGCCTGCACGCCGCCGGCGCGACAGTGATCGTGGCCGGCCGTCGCAATGACGTGTTGGCGCAGGCAGTCGCGAGCCTTGGCGATCGCGCCGCCGCCGAGACCTTGGACGTCACCGCCACCGACTTGCTCTCGACCTTCGAGGCGCGGGTCGCCGACCGTCACGGGCCGATCGACCTCCTGGTCAACAATGCCGGTCAGTTGCTGAAAAAGCCGTTCGAGGACATGAAACCGGCGGAGCTGGATTCCATCTATGACGTGCATGTGCGGGGCGCGCTTGAGCTGAGCCGTCATGTCATTCGCCGTCGCATTGACCAGGGCGGCGTCATTCTGTTCCTCGCTTCGATGACGTCTTTCATCGGCCTGCCCCAGGTTCTGGGCTATACGGTCGCCAAAACGGCAATCACCGGTGCCGTCCGTGGGTTGTCGGCCGAATATGCCGGCCGGGGATTCCGCATCAACGCGGTCGCCCCGGGATGGATCGACACGGCGCTGTTTCAGCAGGCGACCCGGAACGATCCCAAACGTCGCGAGAAGATCCTGTCGCGAATCCAGGCCGGCGAACTCGGCACCCCGGAAGATATCGGCTGGACCTGCGCTTTTCTCTGCTCGCCTGCCGCCCGCTACATCACCGGCCAGACCATCCTCGTCGACGGCGGCGGTGCGATCGGCTTCTGAAACGGCGACAACATTCACCGTTCACGCCTTGATCGAAGCGAAGCGGCAGGCTTCTATGCCGCCTCATGACACCGCTCTATTCCGGCCCGATCGTCGACGCCCATCATCACCTGTGGGATCTTTCCCTCAACCGGCATCGTTGGCTGGCACCCGGGGCCGGTGAGAGCAGCCTCGGCGACCTGGCGCCGTTGCGACGCGATTACCTGCCGGCCGACTATCGACGAGATGCCGCCAATCAGAACATCGTTGCCACGGTCCATGTGGAAGCCGGCTGGGGCGCCGACGATTGGGTTGGCGAAACGCGCTGGCTCGAAACCCTCGACAAGACCGGCGGGGTGGCAGAGCGCTATGGACCCACGTCCCGCTCGCCGCGAGCGATGCCGCAGCCCTGATCGAAACGCAGGCGGCGTTTTCTCGCGTCGTCGGTACCCGCGACATCCTCAGCTGGACTCCCGACCCGGCGCGCCGGTTCGTGGAACGCGGCGATCTGATCGACGATCCGACCTGGCGCTCCAACCTCACCCGGCTCGGCGATCATGACCTGTCGTTTGATCTGATGATCTTCCCCAACCAGCTTTCGGACGCCGGTCGGCTCGCCGATGCCTTTGGCAACCAGACCTTCATCCTCAATCATTGTGGCAGTCCGATCGATCGCGACCCGGACGGCATGGCTCACTGGCGCAAAGGATTGAGGGCACTCGCCGAGCGCCCGAATATTGTGATCAAGATTTCGGACCTGGTCGCCTATGACCACGACTGGACTCTCGACAGCCTCGGTGCGGTCGTCCATCACTGTCTCGACTGCTTCGGCCCCGAACGATCGATGTTCGCCAGCGACTTCCCGGTCGCCGGCCTTCACGCTTCGTTTGATGAGATATTCGACTCGTTCAAAACCATCGTCGCCGACTTTGCCACCGACGAACAGGCGCTGTTGTTTGAAGGCAATGCCCGGCGCGTCTACCGGATGGACGCGGCTTCCGACGCCAAGTGATGCGGGCTGGGCTACGCCGGCATCGGTACGACGCGCACGCACATCGGTGTGCCGATTCGGATCGCTTCGCCCGTATCTTCCAGTCGACCCGTTTGCGAATCGCGTTTGAAGATGGTGATCACGTCGCCATTCTGGTTGGCGGAGAAGAGAACGTCGCCTGAGGGTGTCAGGGCCAGATTGCGCGGCGTGGCGCCACCGCAGGGGGTGTAGTCGACCAGGGTCAGTCCGCCGGTATCCTGAGCGACCGCGAAAACCGGAATGCTGTCATGGCCACGATTGGAGCCATAGAGGAAGCGGCCATCCGGCGAGATCTGAATGTCGGCGCAGTGGTTTCCATCCCGGGCCTCGGCCGGCACTGCCGGCCGACTGTCGATATGCGCAAGGGCTCCGGTCTCCGGATCGAATCTCAGCGCCGCTACAGTCGAGTCGAGCTCGTTCATGACGAACACGAACCGACCGTTCGGATGCAAGGCGATGTGGCGGGGTCCTGCGCCGGCCGGCATCTCGAACTCGGCCAGTGATTCCAGCGCGCCGTCGTCTGCCACGCGATAGGAAACCAGGCGATCTATCCCCAAATCGGCGACGATGGCGATGCCGCCGTCGATGATCTCGTTGATGCTGTGGGCGTGACTGCGTTCCTGTCGTTCCGCGTTTGGCCCGGTTCC
>JAAEOR010000832.1 GCA_024222895.1 Hyphomicrobiales bacterium
CGTCCTTTCATGGATCAATACGCACGGGCTTGATCCTTATAAGCGGCTGTCGTCGTCAGTGGATCCACTCGAGGTCGAGGTGATCGCGCAGGACTGGAAGTGGCTGTTTATCTATCCCGAGCAGAAGATCGCCGTCGTTAACGAACTGGTGTTTCCCAGCGGCACTCCGCTCAACCTGAGGATCACCTCGGATACGGTGATGAATTCCTTCTTCATACCGGCCTTGGGCGGCCAGATATACGCCATGGCCGGCATGCAGACGCAACTGCATCTG
Organism: Hyphomicrobiales bacterium; assembly: GCA_024222895.1. Classification (GTDB taxonomy): domain Bacteria; phylum Pseudomonadota; class Alphaproteobacteria; order Rhizobiales; family Kaistiaceae; genus Bauldia. The sequence continues at coordinate 275 of JAAEOR010000832.1, forward strand.
TTGGCGGATGAACCCGGCCGCTTTGTCGGCAAGAACATGCAGTACAGCGGCGATGGCTTTGCCGATCAGTATTTTGAGGCGATTGCCACGTCGCAGACGGATTTCGATGACTGGGTCGCGAAGGTCCGGCAGTCGCCCGACAAACTAAACGCAGCCGCTTACCGCGTGCTGGCCAATCCCAGCAGCAAGCATCCGGTGACCTACTATTCGGCGGTCGAACCCGAGCTGTTTGACAAAACTGTCGTCAAATACAGCCGCAACCTGGCGCAACCTGAACAGGCCGCGACCCAATAATCCATCGGGAGATCGTGAGATGCTCGGTAAACTGACAGTCGACGCTCTGCCTCTCTATAGCTGGGTCGCCATGGGCGGTGCCCTGGTCACGGTGTTGGGCGCGCTGGCGGTCGTCGGACTGATCACTTGGTTCAGATTTTGGCGCAGATTGTGGAGCGAATGGCTGACCAGCCTCGATCACAAGCGAATCGGCATCATGTATCTGACCTTGGCATTGGTCATGCTGGTACGCGGCTTCATCGACGCGATCATGATGCGAGGCCAGCAAGCGGTCGCACTCAACTCGGAGGGCTATCTGCCGCCGGACCATTTCGACCAGATATTCAGCTCGCATGGCACCATCATGATCTTTTTCATGGCGATGCCGTTCATGTCCGGGCTGTTCAACATCGTCGTACCCCAGCAAATCGGTACCCGCGATGTTGCCTTTCCGTTCATGAACTCGGTCAGCCTGTGGCTCACCACGGCCGGCGCTGGGCTGGTCATGGTGTCGCTGGTCATCGGCAAATTCTCAACTGCGGGCTGGACGGGGTACCCGCCCTACTCGGGCATTGAATACTCCCCTGGCGTTGGCGTCGACTATTGGATTTGGTCTATTTTGATCAGCGGTATCGGCAGCACGCTGACCGGGATCAATTTCATTGCGACCATAGTGATGCGGCGCGCACCGGGGATGTCGCTCATGCGCATGCCGCTGTTCACGTGGACGACGCTGACCTCCAGCGTCATAATCATCTTTACCTTTCCGGCCCTCACCGTGGCATGCGCGGCGCTGGAGCTCGACCGTGTGTTGGGGATGCATTTCTTCACCAACGACGCCGGCGGCAACATGATGAACTTCATAAACTTGATTTGGATATGGGGCCATCCTGAAGTCTACATTTTGGTCCTGCCTGCTTTCGGCATCTACTCGGAGGTGGTCGCGACATTCAGCGGCAAACGGCTCTTCGGCTACACGTCGCTGGTCTTGGCCACGGCGGCGATCGGACTCCTGTCGATGACCGTTTGGCTGCACCACTTCTTCACCATGGGGTCGAGCGCAAACGTCAATACCTTTTTCGGCATCGCTACGACGGTTATCGCCGTTCCAACCGGGGTCAAGATCATTGACTGGCTCTTCCCAATGTACCGCGGGCGCATTCGCTTCACCGCGCCAATGATGTGGACCATCGGTTTCATCGTGACCTTCGTCATTGGCGGCATGACCGGCGTCATGCTGGCGCTGCCGCCTGCCGACTACCTGATGCACAATAGTGCATTTCTGGTCGCCCATTTTCACAACATGATTATCCCGGGCGTGGTCTTCGGCTACCTCGCCGGGTTCATGCTCTGGTTCCCCAAAGCCATTGGCTTCACCCTGGACGAAAAGTGGGGCGTTCGGTCTTTCTGGTGCTGGCTCATCGGCTTCTATCTCGCTTTCATGCCGCTGTACGCCCTGGGTTTCATGGGCATGCCCCGCCGCATGGAGCACTACAACGTTGCCGAATGGCAGCCGTACCTGATTGTTGCCGCCCTGGGCGCCCTTGTCATTCTGCTCGGGGTGGCCTGTCTCGTCGTCCAATTGGTTGTGAGCGTCATGGATCGGCAAAAGAGGCGTGACCATACCGGGGATCCATGGAACGGACGCACTTTGGAGTGGCTGACATCATCACCGCCGGCTGTTTATAACTTTGCCGTGCTGCCCGAGGTGAGGGATCGCGATGCTTTCCTCGACATGAAACAGCGCGGCGTCGCTTACCGAAGGCCGGACCGGTACTACGATATCCTTTTGCCGAAGAATTCAGGCGTCGGTCCGATCCTGGGTGGTTTGGCCTTTGTGCTCGGTTTCGCCGTCGTGTGGCATATCTGGTGGTTGGTCGCAGTGTGCGCCGTGGCCATGTGGGTCGCAATTATCATACGCGCTTCCAATGACCATACAGAGTACTGCCTGTCGGCCGGCGAAGTGGAAAAGATCGAGAGCGAGCGTTACGAAGAG
>JAAEOR010000833.1 GCA_024222895.1 Hyphomicrobiales bacterium
CGAGGTGCTGCCGCTGTGCTCGGTCGGCGACCGCGACGATCTGTCGATGGCATACACGCCCGGAGTCGCGCGGATCTGCAAAGCCATCGAGGCCGATCCCGATCTCGCACACGACTACACGATCAAGAAGAACACGGTTGCGATCGTTACCGACGGGACCGCTGTGCTCGGACTGGGTGACATCGGCCCCGCTGCCTCGCTTCCGGTCATGGAGGGCAAGGCGCTGTTGTTCAAGGAGTTCGCGGGTGTCGATGCCTTCCCGGTCTGTCTCGAGACCTCGTCGGCCGAGGAGATCATCGAGACCGTCAAGCGGATCGCGCCGGTGTTCGGCGGCATCAACCTCGAGGACATCGCCGCGCCGCAGTGCTTCGACATCGAAGACCACCTGCAGGACGCGCTCGACATCCCGGTCTTCCACGACGACCAGCACGGCACGGCGGTTGTCGTCATGGCCGCTCTGGAGAACGCGCTGAAGATCGTGGACAAGAAGATGGCCGAGCTCGAGGTCGTCATCGCCGGCGTCGGTGCGGCGGGAGTTGCGATCAGCAAG
>JAAEOR010000834.1 GCA_024222895.1 Hyphomicrobiales bacterium
ACCGAGGCGGCCATCGGGAGCCATCCTCACCGGCCAAGCCTGATCGCGCGCTATCTCCAACCGCGTCGACGGCCGGTCGCTCGTCGTGAAGCCGGGAACCGAGGAGCCCGTTCGTCCGACCGCTTCTGTCGGTTCGAAGGCAGCGGAGGTTCGCGGGCTTCCGGTGCACTCCCTCTGCAACCGGATCGGTTTCCGTTGCCGGCTCGGTTTGGACATCGCCCATTCACGATCAATGCTGAACGGTTAGGCGGCTTAGTTCGCTGACTTAGGTCAAACGCAGGAGCGAATGGCCCGCTTTTGTGAACGCGGCTTTCCATTCGCGAATTGGACAGTGGGTAATGGCGAAAGCCGCGTGCGCCGGCCGAGTCCTATCCCCGACTGGCACTGGCCCTCGATACGGCTGCGATCGATGCCGCCCCTACTGCGCGGGGTTTCGGCGAGGATCTGACCGACGCGGCGAAGCCTCCGATCAGCATCGCCACGTCAATCGGCCCGATCGCCGTGCCAAACTCGCTCCGTCCTAGGTCAGGCTTTCATTGGCGCGCTAGCGGCCGTTGGCGGTGCTGGCGGAAGGGCCGGGTTGCGCTTCATCGTGCGGCGAGCGGTCTGCGGTACACCTGCTTCCTCCCGCGGCCGGAAAGCCGTGCCTTCAAGCTCTTTCCGCAATTGCACAAGAGGATCGGCGCGCGCCGCCTGGGTATGGCTGGTATTACGGTGACACTGCACTGAATCCCCAAATATGAAGGGATAGTTGATCCCGACGGGACGCGCGACGGAGGGCGCCGGAGCAGGACGACCACGGCAACATCGCTTGTCGGAGATCTCCATTTCTCCAGAGAAGGTTGGATCCCGGTTTCTCTCCCTCCGCCAGCGATTCCCTCTAAGATATCGTCGTTATTGAATTGTTTTAGGGCCGGTCAGAATTGTTCCCACATTTGATCCCGCCGGATGTCTCGTCGGAGCGCTCACGCCAGATGTAAGCAACATCGTTTGAATTTCAGCCCACTCAGGCATGGGCACGGATCGTTCCGACCTATCTTGCCGCTCCTTTCGCCGTTCTCGACCGCCCGGCGGCGCAACAGCGTCATGATCTCGTCAACGGGGCGGCGCGTCCGCATTGAATTCACAATTATCCGAAATGGGTCGTCAGCATGCCGGAAGAACATCTGGTAGCCGGGGCAAAGGTAGTTAACGGGATGACCGCCGTCCCGGTCCACGATCAGGCGATGTTTTGGGCAGCCGCCATGACAAGCAAAGAGATAGTTGCACTCATGGCATTCTGCAGACAGGCCTTCACTCTTCTGTTGGCCGAAAACAACCTGGCTTGGGTCTTCAACGAACTCACTGAATTCGGAATCGAGAATGTTCCCTTGCTTGTATTGCGGATAGACATAATGGTCGCACGAATAGACGTCGCCATTGTGGTCGAGCGCCAGTCCGCGTCCGCAGGTTTCGGCAAACAGACATAAGCTGGCCCGCTGGCCGGTCCACGCGGCCAGATGCTCTTCGAATCCTTGAACGAATACGGAGCCGATATCGTTGCAGCTCCATTCATCAAACACGACACAGAGGAAGCGACCGTAGTCGTTCGGATCCACGCTCCAACCGGCCATCCGGTCGTTGGGCTGGGGTAGGTCGAGCTGGGGAACACGGGCAATGACGCCGTCAGCCTTCTGACGCTCAACCACCGGAATGAATTGAATATGCTCGATACCCAGACTCTTCAGATGGCGATAGACGCCAGTGGGTTCGCGCACATTATCACTGTTGAGCGCGGTCAGGGCGTTCACCCGTACACCGGCTGCCTGCAGGTGTCGCAGCCCGGTGACGACCCGATCATGGGTCGGATGGCCACCCCGGTCGTGACGAAACCGATCATGCAGATGTGGCGGTCCGTCGATGCTGATCCCGACTAGGAAATCGTGCTCGGCCAGAAATCGCGCCCAGTCACCGTCGATCGTGTAACCATTGGTTTGGAACGCATTGCAGATAGTTTTACCGCGCGGGCACAGTTCTTGTTGCCGGGCGACAATCCGACGGAAGGCCGACAACCCGTAAAGGGATGGTTCTCCGCCTTGCCAGCTGAACCAGATTTCGCGCGCCTGAGATCCAGAATACTGGGCAATATTGGAGCGAATATGGCGTTCCAATACGTCGTCGGGCATGCGCACGGAACGCGCGGCTCCGTACCCCGCCATACGATCGATGTAGTAGCAATATTCGCAGTCCAGATTGCAAACGGCCCCAACCGGCTTGGCCATAATGTGCGCGATCTGGTTCATGAAATTCTCTCGTATTTAGCGTCCGACTCGGTCGACAAGCAGATCAGCCCTCGCCCTCCCTGGCCCACACGACGTGAATATTGCAAGACCCGACGTTTCTCAATCGTCGGCGGCGAGGTGGCCGTGCCTTCGATGGGCGCACGGCACCACAAGTTTGGGGCAGGGCTGACATCGGCCTCTTCGTCGGCGATCACCTGTGGTGGGAGCCTGGCACGATCCTCGCACCAGGAGAAGGGCGGGGTCGAAGCTGCAATTCGCGCGGTAACCTGGAACGCAGCCTGGCAGTGCCATTCGGAAAACGAGTTGGGCAGCCTTGAGCCCGAGAAATTTGCCGATTTCGTAATCATCGAAACCGATCCGCGCAAAACTGAGCCGACGGCCGGGCGACTTCCCACAGGCAACGATCAATCCCGGCAACCGGGTTTGCCGTCCATCCAGTTTCCCGTCGGCACTCGGCCCGAAACCCCAGAGTGATCTGTGAATGGATGGGAGTATCTATGGCCGACCTTCCGCCTCCGATTACGATCTGGCCGGGCGTGGCGAAGCTGATCAAGTCTTGGACACGCAGTGTCGGCTGCAACCGTTGGCACGTTCGCGCTTCTGACATTTGCGTATCGGCCGGCGATCGGTCCACTGTGCCAGCGACCGGCGACCGGCTCATCCTTACAACCACACCAGAGGAAGCAGACAATGGCTCAAGGCAAGGTCAAGGTGGGCATTATCGGATCGCGGTTCGAGGCCGACATTCACGCCGAGTCCTTCAAGATCCTGCCCGATGCGGCGGACGTCGTGGCCGTCGCTTCGCCGACGCCGGGCAATGCCGCGGCTCTGGCCGAGCGTCACGGCATACCGCGCGTCTTCACGGATTATCGCAAAATGCTGAAGAAAGACGACATCGAGATGGTCACGATCGCGGCGCCCAATCGCCTGCATGCCCAGATGACCATCAACATCGCCAATGCGGGCAAGCACGTCGTGAGTGAAAAGCCGCTCTGCGTCACGCTGGACAAGGCCGATCAGATGATAACTCCATAGATCGATCTTTCAATGGTTCGACGCCAGCTAAACGGCACCTGAGGCCCGCGGGCCGAACGGCCTCCCTACGCGCTGGCTGGTTCATACACGTCCATGCGGACGAGCGAACATCAGCGTCCACTGCTGGCCTTTCTTGAGACGGCAAAGCGAGAGGCAATTTCATTGCCGTAGGCTTCATTGGTTCTGAGACCCCGGTTAGCCGGTTGTTCCGGCGCCGGCTTGAAGCGGGGATCACGAGCCATTTGAAAGCCAGATCGGCGTTCGCTCGACCCCAACCTCAGAAGTGTCTTCCGACTTCCGCGCCCATACCCTTGCGGCGCTGCTTCTTCGCCAACTTCCGAGCCGCATAGCGCGCATCACGGGCAGCCTTCTGCTCGGCCTTGAGCTCCGCTTCTTCGGCAGCGGCACGCGCGGCGTCTTCGGTTGCGATGCGCTCCGCTTCTGCGGCGACTCGCGCGGCTTCCTCTTCCTGCGCCTCGCGGGCACGCTCGCGTTCAGCTTCCTGCGCCTTGCGAACGCGCTCGCGTTCAGCCTGTCGCGCCGCTCTTGCTTTGGCAATGGCCTCACGCTCGCGGCGCTTCTCGATAACAACCGGATCGTCTGGACCTGGCGCCGCTTTGAGCTTCGCCAGCAAGGCTTGGCGCGCCTCCGCAGCATCTCTGCGGCGATCCTGGAAGTCTGGATTAGTGCTCTTTCTCATCAGGTCCTTCTGTCTCCTTTGGCCCGGTGGTGGTTTGTCGGCGACCCCCGGGTGGGGTCTCGTTTTCTCAAACGGAGACGCCGCGGGATCTTTCACCTTTTGCGCTGGGCGAACACCACGACTTCAATCGGCGTTTGAGGCGCTATACTGTGAGCAGAGTTGAGCACTATGCTCACCTGCAAGACTCGCGAATCAGCTTGAAAACATGTTGCCTTATATGGCGGCAAATTCATCTGGATCAAGGTCGCGAGCTATGGCCGGAATTTGGGTGACGCGGCCGATCAGGTGGCGTTGTGACCTAGCGTCTCGATGACCTCCGCCATTGTGGAATTTGACGCCTCGGATGACCTTGGGCAACTGGTTTTTGGACTTGCCCGGCAAGAGTGGAGGGACTTTCTGATAGCGCAGGACGCGACACGAGGACCCGATGGGCAAACGCGAGACACGGACATTCACCGAAGAGTTCAAGCAGGAAGCCATCCGGCTAACCGAAAGCAGCGGGCGCACGATTGGGCAAGTTGCCGACGATCCGGTGATCGGGTTGTCGACCCCTGACGCGTGACGGTTCGTCCGGGATCGCAGGTTTCGTGGGTCACAGAGCTAACGCGGATAGTAGCCGTGAGGAGCCGCCCAGTTCTCGACGGATTCGCAGAGAACAATACACCGCACGGTGATGTAACCGTGAAAAGAAAGGAAGAGCAATGGCGAGTATCTCGGGCGATGGAATTGATATCGAAATCGACGGTCAGAAAGTAACCTTGAGGAAGGACAAGGAAGCGGTCGCCGGGTTCGTTGACCGGGGGAGCAATTTCCGCGAGGAGGAGGGTGGTTTCCTTCTGGCAGATCGTTGGGTGGCGTATCTCAATGAGCGGCGCAATCCGGACCATGCCAGCAGCGCCAAGGCCGACCAAGACTGAAGGGAAAGCGAGGGCTGCCTTTGCCAGCTCGTTTGGCCGGCGAAGGCCCCGGCGCGTGCGGGCCGATCGTCAAACCAACAAAGCGATACCTAAACCGAAATGGAAGACCGAAGTCTGGCTGGCCACACATGATCAGGCAAACGCCTATATCGGCGCCGTCACGCGCTCTTCGAGACAGTTGACGGACTCCGCAACCGGGACTTCGTGCCCGCGAGTGCGGTGCCCGTCGATCGTACGCCGCTTCTCCGAGCCTCGCAGTAGCCGGCTGAGGCTCGCGGCAGATCCCGGCATCGGCAGCTGTTTGGTATGCGTGAGTGCCAAATGACTTGTCGATCGCCGGCCCGCGTACAAGACCGGAGCATTGCCACTGCTCGGTCTCAAAAACCCGGTCGTTGCGTTGCTGACCAGAGGCGGCGTGCCTGTCTCAGGCTTTCTCAATTTACAATTTGCGTATCGGCCGGCGGTCGGTTCACTGCGCCGACGATCGATGACCGGCTCTCCCATACAACCACAGCAGAGGAAACAGACAATGGCTCAAGGCAAGGTCAAGGTAGGCATTATCGGATCGCGGTTCGAGGCCGACATTCACGCCGAGTCCTTCAAGATCCTGCCCGACGAGGCCGAAGTCGTGGCCGTCGCTTCGCCGACGCCGGGCAATGCCGCGGCTCTGGCCGAGCGTCACGGCATACCGCGCGTGTTCACGGATCATCGCGAGATGCTCAAGGAAAAAGACATCGAGATGGTCACGATCACGGCACCCAATCGCCTGCATGCGCAGATGACCATCGACATCGCCAATGCGGGCAAGCACGTCGTCTGCGAAAAGCCGCTCTGCGTGACACTGGAGGAAGCCGACGAGATGATCGAAATCTGCGCCCGCCAGGGCGTGCTTCTGAATTACGCCGAGGAACTGTTCTTCGCGCCCAAATACGTCAAGGCGAAGGAGATGGCCGACCAGGGCGCCTTTGGCCGGGTCCACTATGTCAAGCAATCGGAAAAGCATTTCGGACCCCATTCCGACTGGTTCTGGGACCCGAAGCAGGCCGGCGGCGGTGCCTTCGCCGATCTCGGCTGTCACGGCATCGCCTTCGTCTGGTGGTTCCTGGGACGTCCGGGCATCAGGAGCGTCTATGCCCAGATGAACACGCAGGTGCACGGCGACAAGACAACCGGCGATGACGAGACCCATTGCATCATCGAGTTCGCCGACGGTGCCATCGGCATGGTCGAAAACAGCTGGGCGACTCGTGGCGGCATGCAGGACTCGATTGAAGTCCGCGGTTCCGACGGCCTGACAACGGCCGACCTGCTTCGCGGCAATGCATTGCCGACCTACAGCGAGAATGGTTTTGCCTACGCCGTGGAGAAAGCGCCAACCACCAGGGGCTGGACCTACCCGGTGTTCGACGAACTCTACAATTACGGTTTCCCGCAGGAGATGCAGCACTTCGCTCGCGCGGTGCGCGGCAAGGAGGCGCCGCTTTGCACCGGCGAGGTGGGACGCGTCGTCCAGGAGGTGCTTTACGC
>JAAEOR010000835.1 GCA_024222895.1 Hyphomicrobiales bacterium
CTACCACATGCAGGAGGCCGGGGCGACGGCCGACCAGGAGCTGGCCTTCACGATCGCCGACGGTCTCGAGTACGTCCGATCGGCACTCGCAGCAGGACTCGATGTCGACGCATTCGCGCCGCGCCTGTCGTTCTTCTTCGCGATCGGTATGGACTTCTTCATGGAGATCGCCAAGCTCCGCGCCGCGCGAATCCTCTGGGCCGAGATCATGGCCCGGTTCGAGCCCGCCAATCAGAAATCACTCACGCTGCGCACACACTGCCAGACATCGGGCGTGTCGCTCACCGAACAGGACGCCTACAACAACGTCGTGCGCACGACCGTCGAGGCAATGGCCGCTGTGCTCGGCGGGACACAGAGCCTTCACACCAACGCATTCGACGAAGCACTGGGTCTCCCCACCGACTTCTCGGCCCGCATCGCCCGCAATACGCAGTTGATCCTCGCCGAGGAGACCGGCGTGACCGATGTGGTCGACCCGCTGGGCGGCAGCTACTACATCGAAGCGCTGACCCAGGACCTGGTCGACC
>JAAEOR010000836.1 GCA_024222895.1 Hyphomicrobiales bacterium
GAGATCGAGGCGGACATCCTGCCATTCGGGCTCGAACCCGGCGGACTGGCAGCGGTCGTGGAGCGCCTTGCGCAGGACCAGGGCGAGGAAGGAGCAGAACACGTGGCCGCGGATGGCGGCGTCGGACTGGTGATAGATGGGCCGGGTGGCGATGAGGCACTTGGCGGTGCGGAACAGGGCCTCGACCTTGAGCAGCTCGCGATAGCGCAGCATGGCCTGGAGGGGATCGAGGCCGGTGTTGGTGCGGAGCACGTAGATGCCGTCCAACTCGGCCTCGGCGGCGACCTTGTCGCGATCAATCTCGAAGCGCTTGGCGGCGGTGGTCTTGATGAAACGGCGGTAGGCCGAGTTGGCGATCAGCGACTTGTCGCCCCGCTTCAGTTGTTTCTTGAGGCCGGCCAGAATGGCATCGCGGTCGGCGGCATCCTTGTCGGCCTCGGCCAGGTTGCGGCAGACGATGTATCGCATGCCATCGATCTCCACCGCCTTGGCCTCGAGCTCGGTGTCGCGGCGCCGCCGGCGCGGAATGACGAGCGGGATGAACGCGCCGCGGTCGGCCAGCACGACCTTGCGCACCAGCTTATCGGTGCGTTCGCGCACGCCCAGGATATACTCGAGTTCGCGCGCCTCGAGACCGGCGATGGTCTCGGCACTGATCATGCCGCGATCGGCGACCACGCACACCCGGCCGATGGCGAAGCGCCGGCGCAAGCGGTCGACGACCGGCAACAGCACGCTCACGTCGGCGCTGTTGCCCGGCCACATCTCGGAGCACACCGGGTGGCCGTCCTGGTCGATCACCACGCCGAGGATCATCTGGTTGAGATCGGGGCGGTGATCCTTGGAATAGCCGCGGCGGCCCAAACTCTCGCCGCCGGCGCCCGCGAAGGACAGGCTGGTGGTGTCCATGAACACCACCGAGAGGTCGCTGAACAGATCGCGGCGGCGA
>JAAEOR010000837.1 GCA_024222895.1 Hyphomicrobiales bacterium
CTGGAGGGACGCGCTGGGAGACTGCCGTTGGCGAGGAAATCAACTTTGCTTTTCGCCGAGTTCTTCACCTCCCAGGCCCTGGGCAGTGGGCAGAACGCGTGTGCTGCCGATAACTGAAAACCACTTGCGGCGCGTAAATGCTATTGCATAGACTAATTGCATTTACTATTCCGAATTACCGGCCGCTGATCGGAAAGCTTATTTCATCGGCACCATTGTTTGCACTTGCTGATATATGGTCAGGAATCGATGAGGAATATCAGCGTAATTATCGCGATCCTAGCTTTGCTTGGAACACTGTTGCTCGCCTTTTGGACGAACCAACAATCCGATCGCGTGGCAGACTTGGCAGCACGGCCGCTGCCGGAAACGTTCGATCCGGCACCGCTGCAGGCGGCGCTGTCGCAATTTGAGGAGCGGGTGAGCGACGTGGCGGCACGGCCGCTGCCGGAGACGTTCGATCCGGCACCGCTGCAGGCGGCGCTGTCGCAACTTGAGGAGCGGGTGAGCATCCACCGGTGTTATCTCGGTAGCCGGTATCCTGAGACATGCAGGACAGGCAAAGGGGCGCCGGTAAGCGTGGCGCCCCTCGCCTGGAGTGGCGACTTAGAAATCGAAGTCGTCGATGTTCGACGCGTCAAAAGTAGTGAGTTCCGACTGAGTGTTGATCGAGTTACCCTCATTGATCGTGATCGTGCCGAGGTTAGGAACCTCGAACGTTGCACCGACTTCATTGGTCATGGAGCCGTCCTTCAGGCCGACGGAGAAGTGGGCGGCCAGCCAGCCTTCATTATAGGGTGACCAGAGCTGGAAGGCCTCGACGGTGCCGTCCTTGATGAAATCGCGCATTTCGCTGGGAAGCCCCAGGCCTGTGACCTTCACCTGGTCGGCAATGCCACGGCTCTGAACGACCTGCGCCGATGCGGCGATTCCCACTGTCGTCGGAGCGATCACGCCCTGGAGGTCGGGGAAGTTGGCGAGCAGCGCCTCCATTTCCGTGGTCGACTTCTGCGGCTGGTCGTCGCCGTAGACGGTCGCGACCAGGGTCATGTTGGAGTACTTCGAGTCATTCTCAAGTGTCTCGTTCATCCCCTCAATCCAGAAGTTCTGGTCAGGAGCTTCGGTGGTCGCGGAGAGAATGGCGATTTCACCCTCGTAGCCGATCAGCGATCCGACCATCTCGATCTGGTCGGCACCAACCTTGGTGAAATCGGTTGGCAGAATGGTCGCGTCGCGATGTTCTTCGTTGCCAGTGATATCGCCGTTCACCGTAAGAACGATGATGCCCTTGTCCCGGGCAGCGTCGAACACCTGATTGAGAGCGTCCGGGCTGTTCGGTGAGATCGCGATGACATCGACGCCGCGCTGGATTTGGGCCTCGATGAACGGGATCTGAGATGTCGCTTCCGCAGTCGCGGGAGCAACAAACTCGAAGTTACAGGCGATCGCTTCGCAGGCATCGACAAAGCCCTGGGTCAGACTGTCGAAATAGGGGTTGCCGGTGTTCTTACCGACGAAGACGATTTCGATGTCCTCGGCCAGGGCGGCCGATCCGCCGAGCGCAAATGCGCCGGTCACTGCCGCCAGTAATGTCTTTCTCATTTCATTCTCCTCTCTCGGTTGTTGGCCGGTAGTGCCGGCAGGCCCCGCTAACGTTGTGTGCGGGAGTAGATGAAATTGGTGGCGATGATAGCGACGATCAGCAGGATGCCGAGCACTGTGAGCTGAATCGCTGGAAGCAGGTTGGCGACCGTCATCCCGGTCGAGACGATAACCAGCAGCCAGGCGGCGAGAAACGTGCCGAGGATGGTTCCACGACCGCCGAAAATGTAGGTGCCGCCGAGCATGACCATGAGGACCATCTGCAACTCACCACCAAGAGCGATGTCGTAGCGAACCGAGCCCAGCCGCGAGGCCGTCATGATCCCGCCGACCGCGCTGACGAACCCGAGAAGCACGAACAGGCCGACCTTGATGCGGTTGCTCCTGATACCGGCGTGGCGCGCGGCCACCTGATTGGTGCCGATCTGGTAGATTTGCCGACCGTAGGACGTCATACCCAGAACTATCGCCAGGACGATCGAAATCACGATGAACATGACGACGGGCAGCGGCATGCCCAGAACCATGATGTTGTTGATGCCGATAAAGTACTCTGGCACCCTGATCGACCGGTCGCCGGCGATCACCTGGGCAAGACCTCGGAAGAAGATCAGTGTCCCTATCGTCACGATAATCGAAGGCAGCTCCAGCCGGATGACCATGAAAGCGTTGAACGCTCCCATGGCGATGCCGGCACCAAGCCCAATCGCAATCGCGAGCGGCATGGGTACACCGGCCTGCTGAGCAAACGCGAACAAACATGCCGAAAGCGCCATGTTGGCCGCAGCCGACAGGTCGATCTCGCCGGACACAATCACCAGGGTCAGGACCAGCGCCGCCATGGCGATCTCCGCCGAGAGCGTGAACGAACGCAGGATATAGCTGACATCGAGGAAGAACGGGGACAGGTAGCTCGCCCCGACAATGCCAAAAATCAGAAGGACGAACGTCATCGTCTCCGGCCGGACTAGGACCACGTGCCAGAGCGGCCGGGCGGTTGTGATCTCGTTCGTATCCTGATGTACCGTCGGGGAGTGGTTCATGGTCATGACGCCCTCACCGCCAGGCTGCTGATGCCGTGCTGACGAACGCTCCGGTCGATCACCAGAGCGATCAGGATCACCGCGCCATAGATGGCATTCTGGGTCGTGCCGGCGATCCCGATGAAGGGAAGTGCCGCAGCTACGCACCCGAGAAGTAGAACTCCAAGTACGGTGCCCAGCACCGTTCCCACCCCGCCGTTGATCGACACACCACCGATCACGACGGCTGCGATGACCTGGAACTCGAAGCCCGCGCCGGTGTTGGATGGGTTCACGAAACCCCAGCGGCTTGCATACATGATCCCGGCAAGGCCGCTCAGCGCACCCGACATCGTGAAGACAAACAGGGTCACCCGGTTGGCCTCGATGCCGCGAAGAGGGGCCGCTTCCGGATTGGAACCGAGTGCGTAGATCTGCCGGCCGACGCGCGTATGGTTCATGAACACATAGGTCAGCAGCGCGACGGACAGCGCCATCATAATGATCCACGGAATGCCAAAGATCGGGGATGTCTGTGACATGGCTTTCAGGGCCGACGGCACATACTGCCGATCGACCTGCCGTGCGTCGGATATGATGAAGGTGAGACCCCGAAACAGGTTCAGCGTCCCGAGGGTCACGATGATGGACGGCAAGCGGAAGATCGTTACCAACGCGCCATTGAAGAGGCCGAGAGCAGCGCCGACACCAATGGCAACGATAAACCCGAGTGGCCACCAGATCTGTGGAAGATCGCGGAACATCATGCCGGTCACCATGGCCGACAGGCCCAGCATGGACCCCACGCTGATATCCACGTGGCGCGCAACCAGCACCATCATCTGACCCATGGCCACGATCATGATCAGGGGCACGAGCAGCAGCACGATACGCAGACTGTTCAGCGTCAAGAAATGTGGCTTGTAGAAGCCGATGGCCGCGCAGAACAGCACGATCATCACGACAAGGCCCATCTCCCGACCGAGTAGGATTCGCCGCACCGGATTCATGCCGCGTGTCCCGATCGTGGTACCGCAGCCTGCATGACGCCTTCAGGTGTAGCCTCGGACCTCGGAATATCCGCACGCAGCTCACCCTCGGACATGACAAGGATGCGATCGCACAGCGTCAGCAGTTCCGGTAGTTCGGAGGAAATCAGGAGAATGGCTCTCCCCTCTCGCGCCATGGCACCGATCATGTTGTAGAACTCGGCCTTGACGCCGATGTCGATGCCGCGGGTCGGCTCGTCGAGGATCAGGACCTGCGGGTCGGTCAACAGCCACCGTGAAAGGATCGCCTTTTGCTGGTTGCCACCGGACAATTCGATGATCGGCTGGCGCAGCGAAGCAAGCCTGATCGAGAGGTCCTCGACCGACTTCTCCGCGAGTTCCTTCTCGCGCGCCGGAAGGATGAAACCGTTGGGCGCATACTGCCGCGGCACCGCAGCCGTGATGTTGTGCTCCACGGGAAGCGTGTCGAAGAGACCCGCCACCGCCCTGTCTTCGGGGACGAAGGCAAGCCCGAGGTCGATCGCGTCGTTAGGGCTGTGGATCGCCACCTCTTTGCCGTTCACCTCAACGGTCCCGCTCGAAGCCGGCGCGACGCCGAAGATGGCCCTGGCGACATCGGTGCGGCCGGCACCGACGAGCCCGGCAAGCCCAACGATTTCGCCTTTGCGGACCGTAAAGCTGATGTCCTCGAATAGGCCCGGCTCGGTCAGCCCTTTCGCCTCCAGCGCAATATCCGTGATCTCGGCATTGACCTTGTGGACGTACTGCTGGAATGGCCGGCCGATCATCGCCTGGATGATGTCGTCGTCGCTCAAGTCGCTGACCTCTTCGGTCGTGATCTTGATCCCGTCGCGGAACACGGTCACGCGGTCACAGAGCGCCCGTACTTCCTCCAGGCGATGGGAAACGAACACGATCGTACGCCCCTCGTCCCGCAGACGCCGGGCGATGGCGAACAGGGTCTCTACCTCGCGCGGCGTGAGCGGCGCCGTGGGCTCATCCATGAAGATGAGCCGGCTGTCGGAGGCCAGCGCGCGCGCAAACTCCACCATTTGCTGGTCGGCGATGGAGAGGCCGCGCATCGGTCGGGTAACATCTATCTGCACGCCCAGCAGGTCCATGTACTTCCGCGCGTCACGCGTGATCTCGGCCCATGGCACGCGACTGAACCAGCCGCCACCGGACCGACCCATGACCAGGTTTTCCGCTACCGAAAGATCGGGGAAGGAAATCGGCTCCTGGTGAATGAGCGTGATGCCGAGATCCTGCGCTGCATGCGGATTCGGAACCTCCACCGTCTCGCCGCTGAGCCGCAACGTCCCACGCGTCGGGCGATGGACGCCGGAAACAATCTTGGCGAACGTAGACTTGCCAGCACCGTTCTCGCCGATCAGAGCGTGGATTTCACCGGGCAACAGATCCAAGTCGACATCGCTGAGCACCTCGATCCCCGCGAACTGCTTGGAGATGCCCCGCGCGGAAAGGATAGGATCCGCTGACGTTTGTGTTGCCCCGTTGACCATGCTTTGCTAGCCGCCCTCGCCCGCGGGTACGGGAGCGTCCGGATCGATCAGGCCCCGTGACCGCAGATCGGACCACAACGTGGCTGGAATGGCGGCGCCAAGGGACTTTACGTTCTGTCTGATCTCACTTGCGTGCATTGCGCCGGGAATGGTCGAGACAACCGCCGGATGGGCCAACACAAACTGCAGTGCCGCTGCAGGGAGGGCAACATTGTGCGCACGGCACACCTCTTCCAAGCCGCGCACCGTCGCCTGGATGTCGTCCGGTGCGGCGTCGTAGGCATACTTGGCGCCACCGCCAGAGCCGGTCACCAGAATGCCGGATGCGAAAGGCGCACCAATGATCACGCTCACATTGCGCTCCAGGCAGGTCGCCATGCCGGTATGCAGGCTGGCCTGGTCGGCGAGCGTATAAGGCATGGCAACGAGCACGAAATCGAGGTCGATCAGCGTGGCGATGTTCTGCAAGGCTTCGCCGGTGTTGATACCCATCCCGTAAGCCTGAATATCGCCAGACGCTTTCAGCTCCTGCAGTGCCCTGACGCCACCGTCCGTGAGTTGTCTCTGATAACGGGCGAGGTCCTCAGGCTGATGAAACAGCTCGTCGAGATCGTGGATAACCAGCGCATCGACGGTGTCGATTGCCAGGCGCTGCAGCGCCTGTTCGTACGAACGCATAACGCCATCGTAGCCGTAGTCGAAATTGACCTCGAAATTCAGGCCGCCGGTCCACGGCAAGCGATCGAACGCTCGTGGGTCGTCGGGCCGGTGAAGTGTGCGCCCGACCTTTGTGGTCAGGCGGAAATCGTTTCGCGGCTTGGTACGCAGAAAGCCACCGACACGATGCTCGGACAAGCCGCGGCCATACCACGGAGCGGTGTCGTAAAAGCGAACGCCCAGCTCCCACGCAGTCTCGAGCGTGGCGCGGGAATCGGCTTCGTCAACCTTGGCGTAGAGCTCGCCGATATGGGCACTGCCAAAGCCAAAGACCGGCAATTCAAGCGACGTAGCGGCAACCTTGTGTGTGGTCGAAATCGTCAGTCCCAAATAACCTGCTCCTCCCAGCCGGTCACGCGCACGGAGTCACTCTAAACCGAGCGTCATTTGTAAGCCTGTCAGACAAAAATTAGTTTGACAAGATAATTTTCGGAGGCCAATTCTAGGCGACGATCTTCGACTATCGGCTTCGGGCGTGATTGGCTGGAACACCGCCAATAGGCCCCGAATTTCAACGATAACGGCGGAGATCAAAGGGGTCGGGCGTGCGATGAGATGTCATGCTGCGTCCCGGTAGTCGGCCCGATGTGGAGGGAACCGAGACAGTGCCGAACTTCCCGATTATAGATACGCACTTGCATATCTGGGACTTCGACCGGCTGAGCTATTCCGCCTTCAAGGGACATCCGCTGTTCGGCCGTTCGTACCAGATCGAGGACTATCAGCGCGACTGCGGCGACCTCGAGATCGAGGCCATGGTGTTCCTGGAATGCTATGCCGATTTCACGCCAACTGGCGGGCAGTACATTGAAGAAATCGAATTCGTCGAAGAGTCCGCGAAGCGCGATCCGCGCATCAAGGGCATCGTGCCCATGGCGCCGCTCGAATGGGGCGACCGGGTGGAACCGATGCTGGAGCAAATGCGTCGGGATCATCCCACGGTGAAGGGCATTCGACGCATCGTCGAGTTTGACGACGATCCCCGGGCGCTCACGCTAAGCGACAGCTTCATCGAAGGCGTCAATCTGCTGGAGAAGTTCGGTTACCACTTCGAGATCAACGTCAACCATACCCAGATGGACATTGTCCGGGAGTTCGTCAGGCACATCCCCGACGTGCCGATGATCCTGGACCACTGCGGTAAGCCGGGCATCGAGGAAGGTGCAATCGACCAGTATCGGTCCGACGTGAAGGAGTTGGCCCAGCATCCCAATTTGTGGATCAAGCTCTCCGACCTACCGGTCGAGGCGAACCACAAAACCTGGACCGAAGCGGACCTTCGCACGTACATCGATGCCACCATCGAAACGTTCGGATTCGGCCGGACGATCTACGCCGGCGACTATCCGGTCTGCCTTCAGGCGACCACCCTGCCTCGCTGGGTCGCGGTACTTGACAACGCATTCGCCGGCGTCCCCGCGGACGATCTGCGCAAGTTCTATCGGGATAATGCCAACACGTTTTACAGGCTGGGCTTGTGAGGCGCGGGATAGATTCAGTGGTAAAACCGGCAAATCAAGACGAACTCAAGGGGAGCGGCGAGCACACGTCGGACGCTTTCTCCGAGTTGGTCGGGGCCAGCAATGTGCCACAGACCGTCGGCGACTTCGCCGGCGGAACGTTGGAGCGGCCGTCGATTGCCGAGCGGGTTACCAACCGCGTCATCGAGATGATCAAGGTCGGGAACCTGAAACGCGGCGACAGGTTGCCGACGGAACACCAGATGGCGGTTGCGTTCGGTATCAGTCGCCCGCCTTTGCGGGAAGCGCTGAAAGCCCTGACCATCATCGGTGTATTAGAAAGCCGCCAGGGCGGTCGGTACACCGTGACGGATCTATCGCCCGAACGTCTCGTGGCACCGTTCGACGTCATGCTGTCGATCGGCGACTACGATGTCGAGGAACAATTCGAACCCCGCTACGTGGTGGATGTTGAACTCATTCGCCTTTGCACCGAGCGGGCATCACAGGAAGAGCGCGCCCATATCCTGAAGCTGGCTGTCGATGGCCGCGCGTTCCACGACGATCCGGTCGCGTTTCGTCTGCTCGACCTGGAGTTTCACACAGCACTCTACCAAGGTGGGCGCAGCCGCCTTCTCTCAGCTATGGCGCAGATGCTCTACAACGTCGGCTTGGACATTCGTAGGCATGCCAGCGAACTGCCAGGCGTGATCGAGAAGAGCGTGGCTCAGCACTGCGAGGTGGCGGAAGCCATTGTTGCTGGTGACGCCGATGCAGCCGTGGCGGCCTATCGCCAGCATCTCCGGCACGTCCGGGACACCACCATCCAATCCATGGCCGCGAAGATCTGAACACAGAACGGTGCCCCATGTCAGAACGTTTAGCATTCCGCATGAACCTCTTTCCCGGACATGCGGCTGAATACGAAAAGCGACATGACGAGATCTTTCCGGAACTCGCCGATGCGCTAAAGCAAGCGGGAGTTTCCGACTACACGATCTGGCACGACCCGGAGAGCAATCATCTTTTTGGCATCCTGACCCGGACCGATGACCACGCCATGGGTGCGCTGCCGGATACCGAGATCATGAAGCGCTGGTGGGCACACATGGCCGACATCATGGAGACCGATGAGAACAACGTACCCACTCAGATTCCGCTGAAGCAGGTTTTCCGCCTGCCATGAGCACTGCCTTCACGATCAGGTCCGTGAGCGTTTCGACGGTCAGGCGGGAAGCCAAGGGTGGCACCTACTTCAATCAGGGTACGCAGAAGCACTGGCTGGTCGACAGCCTGATCTCCAATCCCATGTCCGGCTACGAGGACTATCGGGCAAGGCGGACGTCGTGGGGCATCGGCGTCCTGGAATCGATCGTCGTCGAGATCGAGACGGAAGATGGTATGACCGGCATCGCCACCGGCTCCGGCGGAACACCGGCGGCGTGGTTGATCCACCACCACTTTGCGCGGTTCCTCATCGGACAGGATGCGCGCAACCTCAACCGCATCTGGGACCAGATGTATCGTGCTTCCCTGCCGTACGGCCGCAAGGGCTTGCCGATGATGGCCATCAGCGCAGTCGACCTGGCGCTGTGGGACCTCATCGGCAAGGTCCGCGAGGAGCCGGTGTACAACCTCATCGGCGGACTTACACGCGACGAGATCACCTTCTACTGCACCGGACCGACACCGGAATCTGCCAGGGAGATGGGATTCTGGGGTGCAAAGGTGCCCCTGCCGCATTCCCATTTCGAGGGCCGCGCGGGGTTGGAGAAAAACGTGCACTACCTCGCCGAACAGAGGGAGAAGATAGGCCCTGACTATCCGTTGATGGTCGACTGCTACATGTCACTGACGGTCCCCTACGCCATCGAACTCGCAGCAGCCTGCCGCGAGTTAGATATCGCCTGGTGGGAGGAGGTGCTGTCGCCCGAAGATATCGAGGGATACCGGGCAATCAAGCAGGCCCACCCCACGCTCAAATGGACCACGGGTGAGCACGAATACGGCCGCTACGGGTTTCGTCGGCTCGTCGAAGAGCGAACGATCGATATCCTCCAGCCGGACGTGATGTGGGTCGGCGGCCTAAGCGAACTCATGCGCATTGCTGCCCACGCCGATGCCTACGACACCAAGATCATTCCCCACGGAAGCGGACCGTACTCGTACCACTTCATCGCATCGCAACCCGGGCCGGCTGAATGCGAGTATGTGGCCGCTAGTCCGGATGGTCGCAGTATCATGCCGGTGTTTGGTGAGATCTTCATTGGCGAACCAATGCCACAGGAAGGCCGACTGACGTTGGATGACAGGCCCGGATTCGGGATGGAGCTGGCAGACCGGGATATGCTGCAACCCGTCGCGTGAATGCGTGACCGAGCCGTTCCTGCTTCGGTGTGGGTGTTTTCTGTTCGCCGGTAGATCAGAACACCGTTGGCTGCCGGAGTCCGCATTGGGTCAACGATCGGGATAGGGGGGCACCTCACGGCGCCGCCCCTCCCACACCACCGGGCATACGGGTCACCGTACCACGGCGGTTCGACCGGGTTAAGCTTGGGCGGAGACATAGAGTCGGGGAAGACCGAGTGAGTCGAAAGTGTGGTTGCGCAGGGCCTGTTGGACCGCTGGGTGTCCTGACATTCGCCAGTATCCCGTCGGCGAACCGGCGGCAACCGCTGCATGGAACTTTGGTACGCCGCGTTGGCGCAGTTCCTTGAATCGCTTGTACCCGTTCTGCCACTGCCGCCAAAGATACGATCGTAGTCTTCGGCGGATCCACGCTTCCAGGTTGGTGAGCACACGCGGGGTCTGGCAGAAACCGAAGTAGCCGCGCCAGCCAGTCAAGTATGGCGCTAACTTTTCGATCAGCTGCAGCAGACTTAGGCTCAGTGTCCGGCGTGTCAGGTCCCGGATCTCGGTCTTGAACTTCATGAGGGCTTGCGGCGCGATGCGCCGCTCGCTCCCATCGTTCGCGATGCTGAAACCCAGGAACTTCCGTTCCTCCGGTCGCGCCACCGCGCTCTTGGTCTCGTTGACCGTCAGCCGCAGCTTCGTGGTCAGGAACCTGGCCACCGAGGCCATGACACGTTCACCGGCACGCCGGCTGCGGACGTAGATATTACAATCATCCGCATACCTGCAGAACCGATGACCGCGTCGGGTCAGTTCCTTGTCGAGCTCATCGAGCACGAGGTTGCTCAAGAGGGGCGAGAGTGGCCCGCCTTGCGGGGTCCCTTTATCCACCGGATAGACCAGCCCGTTTTCGATGACCCCGGCCTTGAGAAATGCCCGGATCAGCTTGAGCACGCGTTTGTCGGATACCCGTTCGGCAACGCCAGCCATCAGTCTGTCTTGATTGACCCGGTCGAAGAATTTTTCGAGATCGATGTCAACCACGATGCTGTAGCCCTCGGCAATATAACTTTGCGCCTGGGCCACCGCCTGATGGGCGGAGCGTCCCGGTCGGAAACCGTAACTGTGCTCGGAGAACGTCGGGTCCCAGTCCGCCTGGAGGACCTGCAGCAGGGCTTGCTGGATCAGTCTGTCGACGACGCAAGGGACGCCGAGCTTTCTGATCCCACCCTCCGGCTTGGGGATCTCGACCCGCTTGACCGGCTGTGGCTGATAGGTTCCCTCGAGCAATTGAGACCTGATGCTTGGCCAATGCTCACGCAGGTAGTCCTTGGCGTCGTCGATAGTCATCCCATCCACGCCGGGACCGCCCTTGTTCCTTCGAACGTTTTTCCACGCTGTTTCGAGATTCTCTCGCTCGCACACCTCCTCCATTGTTTGTTCCGCCGAGGCCGGGCTTTTGGAGCCTGGCTTCGCCACGAATGGTTCGGCCCCTTGGTAACCGCTGGCCGGGGCTTCACCCCGGTCCGGAGGTTCCAGGGCCAGTGAGTACTGGATCTTCTGCCGCTTTCCACTCATGAGTTGCCAGTCCTACTTGCCTCTCCCGATCGTTCGGGCCTTCGGCCATCGTTTCCGGCTCGGCCTATCCGTTGCTCCGCCTTTCGGCCTTGGAGTGCCTCAATAGCCTTGCCGACGGCGTGGCCTACTATGCCGTCTGCTGACTCCTGCGCCGCGGTCAGGTCGCCTTGCGGTGTCCTCAGTTCCGAGATCGGAACACGACGCAGGCCTCCCCAGGTAAGTTCGGTCGCCTTCCCCGCACACCTGCCGGATCTACAGCCCTGGCTCTTGATGGATATGGACTTTGCGATCCGTTGCCCGCTCGTCCAGCCAGAGATGCCTCATATCCGGTTTCTGTTCGTCAGGTCGCGGTTTTGCTCCACACTTCCTTCAGACGTCACCTCGCGATGATGCCCTTGTGCTTCGCTAATCCTTCACCTCCATCAGGTTGGATGGGAGACTTTCACTCCCAAGCTACCGAACATGCTGGGCACACAACGAAACCGCTCGCGCGGTAGAGCGCTGCTCGCAAGCCGGTGACTTTGGCTGGAGGGACGCGCTGGGAGACTGCCGTTGGCGAGGAAATCAACTTTGCTTTTCGCCGAGTTCTTCACCTCCCAGGCCCTGGGCAGTGGGCAGAACGCGTGTGCTGCCGATAACTGAAAACCACTTGCGGCGCGTAAATGC
>JAAEOR010000838.1 GCA_024222895.1 Hyphomicrobiales bacterium
CAAACTGACGTCCCACTCGACCCGGTCGAGGATGCCATCGTTGTCGCTGTCAATGTCGTGGGCATCGATGATCCCGTCACCGTCACAGTCGCCGGGATCACCCCAGGATACCTCGAGCGAATCCGGACGCCCGTCGCGATCGGGGTCCGGGTTGATGTCACTGGAACCTAGCAGCCGCTCCCGCAAGTCGGGGATGCCGTCGCCGTCGCTGTCGGGCGGATCCAGGTAGTCGGGGCGGCCGTTGCCGTCCTGGTCGCCGGTTCCCTCGACGCTGTCCGGCGCGCCGTCGCCATCGCTTTCGAGGTCGAGCCACGTCACGATGCCGTCACCGTCCAGGTCCCAGCCCGGCCAAGGGTTGCCGGGGACGCGCACGCTGTTGCCGTGCTGGTTTTCCGTCGCAGTCGCAATGCCGTCACCGTCGTCATCCGGATCGCGATAGTTCGGCGTCCCGTCGCCGTCACGATCGCCGAGATTGTACTCCTCCGTGTCGCCCCGACCGTCGTCGTCGCTGTCGAGATCCAGGGCATCGATGTCTTCGTCACCGTCGGTGTCCACCGGCACGCCACCGTCGGTCTCGATGAAGTCGTCGATCCCGTCACCATCGCTGTCGATCGCAAGCGGGTCGGTCATGAATTCAACTTCAAGCCCATCGGCGAGCCCGTCCCCATCGGTGTCCGGGTTGCTGGGATCGGTGCCGAGCGTTGCTTCATCCGAGTCGGTGATGCCGTCACCGTCGCTGTCATCGCCGCCGGTCTCGTCCGGGTCGAGCCAGGCTGGGACCCCATCGCCATCCCCGTCGCCCAGCGCTTCGACGTCGTCGGGCGTGCCATCTCCATCGGTGTCGCGGCGGCGGATGTCAGCGATATTCGGATGCTCGTCCGGATCGAGATATCCGGGGCTGCCGTCCCCATCCCCGTCGCTGGTGCTCTCATAGGCGTCTCCCACCCAGTCGCCATCGCTGTTGTTGTCCAGCCAGTTCGGCAGGCCGTCCTTGTCCGGATCGATGTTGCCGGCGGCGTCGGCGATCTCGAAGCTGGTTGGAATCCCGTCACCATCGTCATCGGCGTCGATCCGGTCGGGAACACCGTCACCGTCGAGATCGTCGACGGACTCATCACCGTCGGCGAGACCATCGTTGTCACTGTCCGGGTCCAGCGCATTGATCAGACCATCCCCGTCGGAATCGGCATACCAGAGCAGTTCGTCGGCGTCGGCGATACCGTCACCGTCGCTGTCGGTGCTGTTGGGGTCCAGGCCCTGGCTCAGTTCCACGTCGTCGGGGATGCCGTCGCCGTCCGTATCGGGCAGCGGATTGGCGTCGAGGAACTCGGGGATGCCATCGCCGTCGGTATCGCCGGGCGCTTCGAGGGCGTCGGGGATGCCGTCGCCGTCACTATCGGCGTCAAGATGATTGGCCACACCGTCACCGTCGACGTCGGCACCGAAGATACGGCCCTGTGCCATCTCGTCCGCGGTGGCGAGCCCGTCGCCGTCATCGTCGGGATCCCGGAAGTCGGGCACGCCGTCACCATCGCTGTCGATCAACGCCCCATCGGCGGACTCGGCCCCGTCGTTCAGCCCGTCACCGTCGCTGTCCGGGTCGAGTGGATCGATACGGCCGTCACCGTCGGAGTCGATCGGCGGACCACGCAGGATCTCCAACAGGTCGGAGAGACCGTCGCCATCGGAGTCGGGGTTGTCCGGATCCGTGCCCCAGGCAATCTCGTCGCGGTCCGGGATGCCGTCGCCGTCCCGATCGCCGCCGGGATTTTCCTGCGGGTCGAGATAGGGGGGCACCCCGTTCTCGTCGAGATCGGCCCGGCCCTCGACCCCGTCGCGGATGCCGTTGCCATCGGAATCCGAGTCGAGCCAGTTGACGATCCCGTCGCCATCGACGTCATCATCCCCGAGTGCGGCTGAATCGCTGATCTCGACGGCGGTGAAAATGCCATCATTGTCGTCATCGCCATCTCGGAAGTTGGGAATGCCGTCGCCATCGGTGTCGGTGGTCCCCTCGTTCGGGTCGCCATCGGCAAGGCCGTCGCCGTCACTGTCGCTATCCAGGGGATCAATGGCGCCATCGCCATCGGTGTCGATCGGAACGCCGCCTGCCGCCTCGATCCCGTCGCTCAGGCCATCGCCATCGCTATCGGGATCGTTGGGATCGGTGCCGATCATCGGCTCCATGTCGTTGAGCACACCGTCGCGATCCCAGTCCATGTCGATCACCGCAACGACGACCGTAGCCGTGTCGCAGTGATGGCCCGGGTCGCAGGCTGCATAGTCGAACGTGTCCCACGCGGCGAAGCCGGGGTTGGGCGTGTAGGTCATGGCGTCCGGCAACGCGGCAGCGACACCGTTCTGCGGCTGCGTCCCGGCTTCGGCCGTCAGCAGTTCGCCCATGGGATCACTGTCGTTCGCCAGCACGTCCAGTTCGGTGGTCTGGTCGATCTGCGCGGTCAGGAAGTCGTCCTCGGCCGTCGGCGGAAAGGCGAGGCAGTTCGAGAATTCGGAGGTGCCGATCGGTCCGGTGGCGGTCGCCGAAATCGCGCCGATCACCGCAGGGGGCGGCAGAGTGAGCGCGATCTCGCCGATGCCCTGATCGTCGGTCGTGACGAAGACCTTCGCCAGCAGCGACTCACCCTCGCCGTGGCCGCTCTGGTTGCAGGCGCGACTGTTGAAGAGCTCGACCTCAAAGGTCGTCGACGCCGCGCTCTCCAGGAAACCTTCGATCGCGACCGAGCCGTCGGACAAGGGCGTGGCGCTCTCCAGAACCGGATAATTCTGAAGACCGTCGATGTCGCCGGCGTCATTGCCACACGGGCAAAAGGTCAACTGGCAGGTCGCCGGGCAGGCGGACGAACCGACATGGCTGCGGTCGAGCGCAATGCCCAGTCCGCTGTTGCCGTGGATGGCATTGGCCGTGATCCGGGCGCGCCCGAAGGCGGACCAGACGCCAATCCAGTGGTCCGTGACCTCGTTGTCTGTGATCAAGGTTTGTGGTCCGAGATTCACGGCGTCGCGAATGCCGAACCCGGACCCGTCGAAGCCAGTGAAACGATTGCCGACCACCTGGACTGGGCCAACGCTGCCGGCGACAATTACACCGTAGCCCGCCTGGATCTCGTTTCCGGCGTCGGGAGTAACACCGCCGACAAGCACATCGGAGGACCTGTGGACGACGATACCCTGATGGCCTGGGTGGAAGCCGAGATGGAGTGGATCGGGTGATTGCCGCCAGCTGATGATGTTGCCCTGAACGGCTACATCCTGCGCGTCGATCAGGTAGATGGCCTGGCCCCTTGTCGGACCGGCAGTCTCCTTTTGGGTCAAGATCACGTTCTCGGTGATGGAGACGTCGGTGCAATCGCGGCATGCGATCGTGCCCCAGTCGACCAGATGATGCGTGCCGGAAGCATCCGTCCCAAGACGATTGCCGTGAACGGAAACGTTGGCGCTGGTTTCGACGACAATCGCTCCTTTGTGTATCGGATAGTAGTAAGGATCGGTGTTGGCGATGACGTTTTCGTCGCCGGGGTTCGGCCCACCGACCACAGCCTTCGTCTGGTCACGAAGAAGGATGCCGGTGGCAATGGACAGTGGCCCTGCCGGATCGGCAGCGATGACCCGCGCTGTCCCGGCCGGATCAGTCCCGATCAGATTGCCGGCGATGACGTTGTCCCTCCCGGACACGAGGGTGAAGCATTGCCCTTCGGCAAGAGCACAAAGATTGCCCTGGCCCGGGCCGCCGATCAGAGTTCGGCTTGCCCCGATGCCCAAGAAACCGGATGCGGCGGAGAGCGGCTGATCCCGGACGCGGCGAACCGCCTGGTGCCCGTTCCAATAGACACCGATAGCGTTGCGTTCGAGGGTGACGTCCGAGGCGAGGACCCTGACTGCCGTCTCCAGATTGGTGAACGAGAGGCCGCGGACAATACTTCCGTCGGCCCCGGCTTCCAGCCACAGGCCGCTGAATCGGCCGGCGGGAACCGGATCGGGCGCGTCGATCTGGACGACGGGAAAGACGGTATAGTCCGGCTCGGTTGTGCCGTCGATCATGATCCGCTCGGTTACATGCGGCAGCTCCGTTGAGGGCCGCATGATGTGCGGCACGATTCCACCTATGTCGAAGGCAATCGTGTCGGGGCCGGCCGTGCTATTGGCCGCCTTGATCGCTTCGCGCAAAGTGCAATGCCTCGCGTCACAGGTTCCGTCGTCGCCGTCGTCGGCGGTGGTCACCACAAACGCTGCCGCAATAGCGGGAAGACCAGTGGCGAGTTGGAACGCACCGATGACAACCGCGGCGGTCCACCACGCACGTCCCGTGCCACTGGATCTGTAGTCCAACGTTGCCATCGCCTGGTGTCGCCCAGGAGACTCCGTGGTGGCCAAAGAACTCTGCCATACCATCGAGCCGGCGAACCAAACTGCCGTGTCGCGACAGGGTCCTTCGATCACCTCCTGTAGCGACTATCGGCAAAAGTACGCGGTTGCGCAAGTCGACGAGTCTCGGACTGTCGCCGCCGCGCCACCTCTCCTTGGGCAGAGGCAGGTTTGACTTGGCGAAGGGAATCCCGAGCCTAGGCAAACCCGGTGAGGGGTCGTTCCCTGTGACCAGGCACTGGAAACGATGCTGATAAACCCGGCTCCGTCATCAGCCAAGCAGCCCCTCACCAACTCCGCCTAAGCCCGCCTGACAGCGGGCAAGGCTCCCTGTCCTCTCCCACTGGAGAGGAAGGTGCTGCCAACACCGCCGCGTTGGCCCTACCGCGCCCTCGCCCGCCGGGCCTCCGCTTCCATTTCGCGGCGAACCGCCACCGCTGGCGTAACCATGAGCTCCACATCAACCGCCCGCACGATGGCGCCGGCCGGAACCGGCTGCAAGAGCCGCGCTCCGTCCGCCAGACCGACGGGCAGCGCCCCTTCGCGCAGGCTGCGCTCCGACGGGATCAGCTTGCCATAAACGGTGAATCCGCCCTCCCCGTCCAGCATCTCGCCGGCGGCAAGATCACGCTTGGCGACGGCGGCCACGTCGCCGCGCCAGTCGCGCGTGGCACCGGTCGGCTGGTTGTTGAGCGCGGCGTTGAGGACCGAAACCGACAGTTCCAGCCCGATCATGTGATACGGCCGGTAGAGGGCTGCATAGCGGCCGCTTGTATCGGCACGAACGCCGTATTGCTTGAAGCATGCCGCGGCATAGTCGTTAGGGGCCTCGATGACCACGTAGACGCCCCAGCGCAGATCACGAAAAACCGGACGGCCATCTCTCTCCAGCGAGGACACGACCTCGACCATACCGTCTTTCTCGAGCACACCACCGACCGATCGGGGGCGCAGAATCTCCGGAAGATCGTCGACGCCGCAACTCGGGAAGAGCAGTCCGTCTTCCGGCACGGTGAGATCGCAGGCGTTGGCAACCGCCGCCATCTCCAGGGCCGACTTGGTGCCATCGAGGAACGAGTTGAACATCTGCGGATTCATGCCGGCGGCTTGCGCTTCCTCGGCGGTCAGGCCGTAATGCGACCACACCTCCGCAGGCGTCACCTGATGATAGGCTGGAAGGTACTTGGTGCCCTTTCCGGCCGCGGTGACGCGAAAGCCGGTCGCCCGCGCCCAGTCGACCAGCTCGGCAATCAGCGCCGGCTGGTCGCCATAGGCCATGGAGTAGACGACGCCGGCCTCGCGGGCCTTCCTGGCTATCAACGGCCCGGCAAGGACGTCCGCCTCCACATTCACCATGACGATCGCCTTGCCGGCGGCGACGGCATCGAGCGCGTGTCCGATCCCGGCGGCGGGGTTGCCGGTCGCCTCGATCAAAACATCGATATCGTCATCCAGGACGGCGGCAAGCGTATTGCCGAACCGCGTTCCTTCGATTCGCTCATCGTCCCAACCAACCGAAAGACAGGCCGCGCGCGCCCGATCCACATCGAGGTCGACAATGGCGGCAACCTCGAGTCCCTCGATCGTCGGCACCTGAGACAGGAACATCGAACCGAACTTGCCGGCACCAATCAGTCCGGCCTTCACGGGTCCGCCGCTGGAAACGCGGGCAGCGAGCTGGGGCATCAGGTTCATGTTGCGTGGAAATCCTTTTGAATCAGGGGGCAAACGACCGCCGCTCGGCGTTCGCCGACGGCTTTGTTGTCTCGTGGCAGGGACCGTGGGTCCCCGCCGAATCCACTATTGGGATATATGGGCGACGGCGCAAATGACACCGCCGCGTCGCATCTCCTTGGGCAAAGGCAGGTATGACAGGCGACTTGACCCGAGCCTGGGTATAACCCCGTGACGGGTGGCCCCGGAGGCAGAGTGCAGAAAAGTGACCGGGTGCCGGAGACGATACAGACGCCGTGGGCTGCATCGTCAACCGAGCTGCCTCTCACCCTTGCCGCCTAGGTGTCTCGGCCGGATATCGCGACCTGGAAGCAGGAGGTCGAGAAGCTTGCCGGCCAGGCCCTCGGTCATTGGTTCGCGCATGACCGGGGTTCGCTGCAAGACAGTGCCAACGATCACGTCGAGCAGGAATTGCACATCGCTCGGCCGGCAGGTCACCGCGCTCGATACCGCGCCGGATGGCCCGGGCCGCGGAGTCGCGCCACGGAAAGACATACCTCTCCCTGAATATCACCGCCAATGTCGGATCATCGCCGGCCGTGGCAATCGCTGCGAAAATGACAACACCCGCTAACCGTGGATAGCCCGCTGCGTCTTGTCGCGGGGCCGACCCCTTGGCTGAGATCTCTCTGCATTCTGATTGCCTTGGCTCATCTTCCTCAAGTCCAATCAGGCATCGCTTGAACCACTTGTGCTCGTCGCTCGAATTACGATACGCTGCGTTCAGTTATAGTTGACATTGGGACCTCAAATCATGACCGGACGGTCGACGGAGAATCAGAGGATTCTCGCATTTTTCCGTTTCTTCGCAGCCTATGCGCTCGTCATACTGCCCATCCTCTTGGGCGGTCTCACCCTGTCGACGGCGACGGGCAGCCTTGCCGGCGATCTTCCGACGGAGCGGCTGCGTGCAATCGTCGACGCGGCTGTTGCCAAGGGGGTACCGGGCATCGTCGTTCGCGTCGAGACCCGGGATGGAGAGGTCTGGTCAGGCGCGTCCGGCCTGGCCCGCATCGACAGCCGGACCGATATGACATCGGATGACGTTTTTCGGGTGTTCAGCATTTCAAAAATGGCAACGGCGGCGGCCGCACTGACCCTGGTCGACGATGGCGCGCTGGGGCTCGACGACCCGATCGGCCAATGGCTTGAGCCGGAACTGATTGCCAGCATCCCAAATGCCGATGCGATCAGCGTAGGCGACCTGATCGCCCAGACCAGTGGCATCCGGGACTATTTCGACGATCGCTTTGCTGAAATGATCCAGAGGGATCCCGGCCGTCGGTGGGAGCCCGCGGAACTCGTCAAGCTGGCCACCGAGGGAACCCCGGCCGCGGCGCCAGGCTCTGACGCGTCCCACTACTCCAACACCAACTACGTGCTTCTCGGCCTCATTGTCGAGCAAGCCACAAACATGCCGCTTGCCGATGTGCTCAGGGCCCGCCTCCTCGACCCGCTCGGTATGGTTGACACGCACTCGGCGGAAGAGGCCGGGGCGGCAATCTCCGTTGCCGGCTACCTGCCGATCGACGGCGCGCTGGTGGACGTAAGTGGTGCTGATCTGTCGATCGCCTGGGCGGCCGGGAGCCTGATCTCCACGGCGGAGGATGTCGCACGCCTGACGCGCGGCCTCTTCGAAGACGACTTGCTATCTCCCGAGAGCCGCGCCCTGATGACCAACAGTTTTGAACCGCTCGCGGGAACGCCGGCCGACTACGGCTACGGCACGATCCTCTTCAAGCAGATCGACCCTGCCCCGATCGGCCACACCGGCGAGGGACCCGGCTTCGGCGCACTGACCGCCTGGTGGCCGCAATCGGGAACCATCGTGGTCGTCCTCACCAACATTCAGGCCGAGGCACATCTTGCGGTCCTTGCGGAGATCGCGGCAAGCCTTGGCGGCTAAAGCGTCTTCAGGAAAGGCGTTTGCACTTTTGCGCCCGGAAAGAGCGGGCGGGCAACGAACGTGTTCAGGACCGTGCAACCGGTCCGGTCGCCACCCACTGACGACTCATAAAGGGTTTTGCATGCCGGCCCGACGTTGACGTTGCCATGTCGCACCGGGACCATGTCCAAGACCCTTGACTGGAAAGGGGCGGACATAGGCCGGGAATGTGCCCTGGTCTCCGGTGATGACTGCCACCGATGGAACATGACATTCTGCGCTGATACGGGAGTGGATACGACAGCCTATGAAAATCAGAGACATTGCAGTGACAACGCTTCTGTTCGAATACGACGAAACCGACCGGTTCCAGTACGCCGGTGGTGTGTGCACCCATCGTGTCACATCACTTGTTCAGGTTTTCACCGACACCGGCCCTGTCGGCATCGGATCCACCTACTCCCATCCCGATTTGGTCCGGGTGATCGTCGAGGATCATCTCCGCCCCTTTCTCGTTGGTCGTGACCCGACCGATACGGTCGCGCTGTGGACCGAGATGGACGGGCTGACCCGCTGGTACGGCCGCAAGGGCGTCGCTCTGTCGGCCGCCGGCGCGCTGGATGTCGCGTTCTGGGATCTACGCGGCAAGGCTGCCGGCAAGCCGGTACGCGAACTGCTCGGATCGCGAACCTCGACGATTCCCGCTTATGCCAGCGCCCTTCTCTGGAAGGACGATATCGGCGAGCTTGCCGCGGAAGCCGCTCGGCATCGCGACGAGGGATTCGTGCGCATGAAAATGCGCCTTGGCCGGGGCGTCGACTATGATCTCGCCGCGGTCGATGCGGTCCTGTCGGCAATCGGGCCGGAGGGTGAAGTGATGGTTGACGGGTCGATGCGCTACGACCTGGAGAGCGCCGCCGCCCTCGCCAGGGAACTTGAGAGCCGTCGGGTCCTGTGGTTCGAGGAGCCCTTCCTGCCCGATCACATCGACGACTTCCGGGCGCTGAAGGCGCGGACGACGACGCCGCTTGCCGCCGGTGAGAACGAGTTCGGCTATCACGGCTTCCGGGAGCTGATCCGCGCCGACGCCATCGATGTGGTCCAGGCCGATGTATCGCGATGCGGCGGCATCACCGAAGCGTTCGCCGTCGGCAAACTGGCAGCGGACCACAGCAAGCGGGTGGCCCCGCACAGCTGGAGCGACGCCGTCGCTGTCATCGCCAATGCACACTACGCAGCCGCCCTGGACAACGCCATCACCGTCGAAGTCGACCAGACCGGCAATCCGTTTGTCGACTCGCTGCTCGGTGACCGGCTACCGATCCGCGACGGGCTGCTTCACCTGAACGACGAGCCCGGCCTCGGGATCACACTCGACCAAGACATCGTCGACCGGTTCACGCTGCCGCGCGGCACGCCGCTGCCGCCCGGCTCCTATTCGGACATGGCCTTCAAGTAATGCAACCGCGCAGGTCGGTACGTGGCCGCTCGCCCGCACGAGCCCGCACTCCAACGGTGCCCGACGGCGTCAGGTTTGCCTCTGTGCTAGGGCTAGGGTAGG
>JAAEOR010000839.1 GCA_024222895.1 Hyphomicrobiales bacterium
ATCGCGTCACTTGTTCATGCCCGTCGGATGATCTCGCCAAGGGTTGCTTCGAACGGCAGCCTTTCGATCACCGGAGCCCGACCTTTTGTTCGTTAGCATCGACTCGCGGTCCCCAGTGAACCAATTCATCCACATCGGACCCGTTGATCACCCGTGGTGGCGAGCGGTCCGAAACCTCATCCCGTCTACATTAAGCAACGCAGTGATCTTCGGACCTCGGAATGCAATTCCGCTCCTGCGGGCAACTGGTCGCGTTGTCTTGGCGGCGCTGATCTTACGACTCTTCCCTGGGTGTCCAGAGGGCGCCCGGCATCTCGTCCAGCACCCGCATGCCTTTGGGATAGCTGACCAATTCGAGCTGCATTCCCCAAGGCGCCAGGAAGTACACCCAGCTCAAGCGCTTGGACGGTCCTTCCTCCATGGTTACGATTTCGCCTTGGATCGTAATCCCATGTGATTTGAGATAGTCGACAGCCGCCTCGATATCCTCGACGTAGAAGCCAAGATGGTTGCCGCCCACGTCACTGTTCTTCGGCGGTTTCATGGACATGCCTTCGAGCTCGAATTCAAACAGCTCGAAGTTCGATCCATTCTTGCAGCGGAACATCCTGAGGCATCGGATGACCGCCCTGGGATCGACGCCGAGCTGTACTTGCATCCAGTCGTCGTCCGCCTGAAACGGTCCGACTTCGAACACCAGGTCGCAGCCGATCACGTCTACGAAGAACTTCGTGGCTTCTTCGATATCGGGTACGGTGAACCCAATGTGATCCGTACCCGCCAGCCCCGGGAGCCCGCTCATCGCGTTGAAACGGGATCGCTGACCATGGTCATCAGCCGCAGTTTCTGCAGCTCAAAGACTGCCCCCACGGGGCGAGTCGCGCAGGAGGAAGCTGAACCCCGGCAAGCCAATGAACATCGCGAGCGTCGCGGCGACAGGCGTGAAGTTGGCAAATCCGATCAGAACGCCGTTGATGAGGCCGACAAGAACAGCCGCGAGCGTCAGGAGGAATCCAGCCACCATTATCCCGGCGTGGGACCCGTCATTCATGAGGTATGAGGCGATCACCACCAGGAATCCGGCAGGAGGCCCCGCTCACAGGTCGATAGTTCCAGGAAGAAGTGCAATCGTCCCGATCCGGCGTCAGGAGGGTATGATCCGCTGCGCGCGCAGTTCGTCAAAGACGTCGAAGAAATGGCGGTTCGTTTGCCGGTAGGCTGAAAAGCCCAGCGCCCGGCTGTTGGTCATGTCTGTGAAGCACTCCAGCGTCCGGCCAAGATCGGCGTCGGAATGCCACCACGATGCCAGCCGGGAAACGGGAATGTCTTGCAGTCCGTGCTTCGTCACGATGTCGGCCCAGATCGTGGGCGCATCCGCCATCTGTTGCTCCAATGGCGTCGGATGGCCCGGATACTCGGCGGCCTCGATGCCAAAATAGTCCGCGATCTGCGCCCAAAGCCAGGTCCAGCGGAAGACGTCACCGTTGACGATGTTGAACGCCGTGTTCGCGGTTTCTGGTTTCGTCGCGGCCCAGAAAAGCTGCTCGGCCAGAATGCCCGCGTCGGTCACGTCGGTGACGGCATTATACTGCTCCGGCGAGCCAGGGTAGACGAAAGGCAGGCTGGCGTGCTTGCAAATTGAGGCATAGACCGCGAGCGTCACCGCCATGTTCATGGCATTACCGATGGCATACCCGATCAACGTGTGCGGCCGATGGACCGTCCAGGAGAAGCCGCGCTTCTCGGCCATCTCGAACAGGACATCTTCCTGGGCGTAGTAGAAATTCGGCCCCGGCAGCCGCGGGCTGCTTTCCAGAAAGGGCGTATAAGGCTTCGATTTCGCATAGTCGTCGAAAGAGCCGAGATAGTGCTTCAGGCCGGTTACCAGCGCCGCATGGCGGATCGGTGCATTGTCGAGACCGTCGAAGAGATTGCGCATCATCATCGCGTTGACCCGGACGTTCTCCTCCTCGTTGGCTTCGCGCGACCAGATGCAGAAGAAGACGTGCGTGACGTCTGACGCGGCCTCGAGCGCAGCCCGGCTTGCCGGTCCATCCTTGAGGTCAACGGCGATGTGGCGATCGGACCATGGCAGACTGACGTCGCTGCGTGAAACGGTAACGACCGTCCAACCCTCGTTCTTGAGACGCTTCGCGGTGTAGCTCCCGGACAGGCCGGTCGCTCCGACGATCAACGCAATGTTACCCCTGCTCATCGTTCCAATCTCGATTCCATCAAACACTGTTGGGCGCGGGCGTTTTCGATCGGCCGGGAGCACGCCGGCGACTCCAACAAGGATTTGGCCGCGCTGTGGCGCCTCGATAACTGTCCTCGCGCTTACACCGAAACATTTTGTCAGGAATAGTTGTCTTCCGATTGGTGTTCAAGTCGTAGGACAGTGCCGCGTCGTGCCGCGAGGCGCGGATGGGCGGGCCGCTTCGATCTCTGTCGATCGAAGTCGGGCGGTGCTGCGCAACGGTGCTGGTCTTGCCCGAAGTGTCGAGCCGGTACCGCCCTCGTCCTGATGCTGTTACTCTGCCATGCGACCAGGGCAGGGGAAACACCAACATGGCGTACTTTGAAACACAGGTAAAAACGAACACGACGGGTGGAAAAAACCAGCCGTTTCCGGATGGGGATATCGTGACGTCGGACGACGACATGATCACTGTTCCTACGGGCGACCGTTACGTCGACTACCTTGGTGAGTTTTTCTACAGCGGCGGACTCGAACCAACTGGCGGCACGGTGGTGTCGATCGACGCGGTAGCTGACATCAGCAAACCGACTGAGATTAGGGGGCCAACGCTCGCTTCCTGGAGCGCCGATGGCGGTACCTACAGCATCGTGACGCTTTTCGAGGCCGAAACCAACGCGGTGTTTTACGGACATCTGTTCAAGGGTGACGATTGGATCATTGGCTCCAGATTCAATGACAAGCTCGCCGGATACAAGGGCGACGATTCTATCTGGGGTATGAAAGGCAAAGACAAACTGTTCGGTGACCAGGGCAAGGACGAGCTTGATGGCGGCAAGGGCAAAGACAAGTCCTGGGGCGGCGCCGGCAAAGACTGGTTCCGTTTCAACGAGGACTACAGCGTCGATCGCGTGAAGGACTTCAGCCGCAAGAAAGACACGCTTGTCATCGACCGCGACATCGCGAAGAACTTCAAACAGGTCAAAAAGGTTGCTTCGGAAAAGAAGGGCGATGTCGTTCTCAATTTTGGCGACGGCGACAAGTTCATTATCGAGGACCTCAAGCTGAGCAAGCTCAACAAGGTCAAATTCGAGTTCTTTGATTTCGACAGCTAACGGGAGGGTCGGCCTGCTCGGTCGGGTTGCCGCTTTCAGCTGCGGCGCCCATGGCGACGGTCGGCCGATGCGGTCGGCGACACGGCTCGCTGGCAGCCGCAGCGCGGCGGAATGCTGCGCGCATATCGGATTCCTCGGAGTTTTGCTATCGTGCCAGGCTGGATATCGGGCAGGGGACAACGACCATGGCATTTTTCGTCGCAACGACTGCGGTCAACACGACAGGCAAAGGCAGCGGTCAGCCGTTTCCGGAAGGTCCTTGGGTCGGTGGGGAGTCCGAGATTCTTGTCACCGCCGCCGAGCGTGAGATCATTTACTATGGGAGTTTTGTCTATGATGACGGATCCGGGGATCTGGTCGGTGGTACCTTACTCGAAATTGAGGCGGTCTTGAGCGCCACTGGGCTCACCGAGGCCTTCAATCTTCCTGTTGCGACCTGGAGGGCGGACCCCGACGAGACTTTCAGCGTCCTACCACTTTTCGACGCTTCGACAGATGCCGCGTTCTACGGCATTCTTTTCAGAGGCGACGACTCCATCGGCGGCTCGGACTTCAACGACAAATTGGCCGGGTACAAGGGCAACGACTACGTCGCCGGCAACAAGGGCAAGGACAAGCTCTACGGCGACAAGGGGGCGGATACGCTCGACGGCGGCAAGGGCAATGACAAATCGTGGGGCGGATCAGGTATCGACTGGTTCTATTTTGCCAAAGGATACGACAAGGACATCGTCAAGGATTTTGATCGAAAAAAGGATATTCTCTACATCGACGACGATCTGGCCAGAAATTACTTTCAGATCAAAGAGGCCGCCTCACAGAAGAAGGGCAAACTCGTTCTTGATTTTGGCAAAGGCGACAAATTCATCATCAAGGACGTCAAACTGAAACATCTGGAGAAGATCACCTTCGACTTTGAGATAGACGCCTGACGGTCCGCCGAAGGCGCTGTACCGTCAGTGGCCCGCGCCCGTATCGGCGTCGATGTCATGGCGGGTGCCGGCGAGGACAATCTGGCCGCGATCCAATACCGCGAAGGTGCCTCGCGGACTGTAGGCAATGCGGGTTGCACTCTGCCGGGAACATCACCGAAACTGTGTCCTGCGAACTGGCGCGCGCCGCATTTCATTGAGAATCGGTCGACTCTGGCTAGGATGCAACCGATCACCCGCCGGGCAGAATGGACAGTACGATGTCAGGGCGAATTGTCTGGGCGACGAAATCCGGTGTGATTGCAGCCGCGATCG
Source organism: Hyphomicrobiales bacterium (assembly GCA_024222895.1). Lineage (GTDB taxonomy): Bacteria > Pseudomonadota > Alphaproteobacteria > Rhizobiales > Kaistiaceae > Bauldia. Next base: position 4,560 of record JAAEOR010000839.1, read on the forward strand.
CACTGGCTGGCTGCAGCCGGCCGCCGACAGTCGAAACCTTCACCATCGACGAAACCGTGACGCGGCCACCGCCGAGCTTCGAAGCGACGATCCAGACCGAGTCGGTTGTCGAATTGTCGTTCTCGATCGCCGGCACGGTCGAGGCGATCACCGCCGAGGTCGACAAGCCGGTGATGAGCGGCGATGTCATTGCCCGACTCGATCCGGCGCCGGTGCAACTTGCCATTCATGATGCGGAAGCTGCGCTGCAGAGCGCCCAGGACGCCCTGGCCGCCAAGGAGTCGGATATTCAGCGCCTCGAGCTTGTCGATACCGACCTTGTCCCCGCCGACGATCCTGAAAAGACCCAGGCCGACCTCTATGCGGCGAAGGAGCGGGTGGAGCAGGCGCAGGCGGAGCTCGTTGTTGCGCAGGCGATGATCGAAGACACCGAGATTGTTGCGCCCTTCGACGGCGTTATCGTCGGAATTTCTGCCGAGCCGTTCAATCAGGTTGGTGTCGGTGAAACCGTGGCGACCGCCTACGCGTGGGACGGGCTGCGGGCCGACTTCCAGCTCCTGGGGACAACCGGCGGTGCGGTCGCTGTCGGCGATGCCGTCAGCATCGACATGCCGGACATCAAGGCGACGGTCGACGGGCTGATAACCGAAATCGCCGGGGTTGCCACCGCGGATACGGGAGCGTTCGCGGCAAAGGCGACGCCATTGGAACTCCCCGATGCGGCTCGCGCGGGCATGGATGCCATTGTGATGCTGGTCGAAGACGGACCGCCTGAGGTGCTCGGCGTACTGGTTCCGGCTTCAGCAATCGAAGCGGGCCCGGATGGCGGCGATTCCACGGTCTTTAAGTACGACCCCGAGACCTCGAAAGTGAGCAAGATCTCGGTCGAGGTGACCGAAACCCGCGACAAGAGTGTCGTTATCGGTTCCGGACTGGCAGTCGGTGATGTTGTCGTGACCGGTGATACGTCCGCCTTGAGCGACGGAGAAACCGTCACCTTGGTAAAATCGGGTACGTAGCCCATTTGCAAGATCTGCTTCACGGAGGCGATACAGCTTGCGGTTCGAGATTGTGGTGTGGAGTTATGAACCGGCCCCCTCACCCGGTTCGGCCTGCGGCCTCACCACCCTCTCCCGCCAGGGGAGAGGGATTGGCGCATCACACCACGGACACACTGTAAGGACCGCGGGTGACGGATGGTTCAAGGCAAGGAGGCCGCGATCCCTCTCCCCTGGCGGGAGAGGGTGGCCCGGCGCGAAGCGTCGGGTCGGGTGAGGGGGCTGTTATCCGCCAGAACAACCCCCGTTCCAGGAGCGCCAACCCGTGGTGTCAGGCAGACCGTCCCGCCGGAGCGTAGTCAGCCTGATTAACGGTTGCCGGCCGTCCGTCGAGCCATAGGTTCGTGACTCGTTCCTGCGACTCTGCGACGACCTTGCCGCGCCGGACAACGAAGAGCCGGGTTGCCTTCAGACGAATAGCCTCGATCGGATCGTCGGCCTGCAAGACGACCATGTCGGCATAACAACCGGGTTCGAGCCCATAGCCGTCGAGATGCATGATTCGGGCGGGCGTTTTTGTGACCGCATCAAAGCAGAAACGCATGTCGTCGCGGCTGGTCAGATGTCCGACATGCAGACCCATCATGGCTACTTCGAACATGTCGGCATTGCCAAGCGAATACCAGGGATCCATGACACAGTCATGGCCGAAGGCGACCGGAATACCGGCGCTCTTCAACTCCGGCACACGGGTCATGCCGCGCCGTTTCGGATAGGTGTCGTGGCGTCCCTGGATGGCGATATTGATAAGCGGGTTGGCGATCGCCGCGACGCCGGCTTCGGCCATCAGCGGCAGCAGCTTGGACACATAGTAATTGTCCATCGAGTGCATTGAGGTCAGATGCGAGCCCGCAACCCGACCGGCGAGCCCGAGCCGCTGGGTCTCATAGGCGAGCGTTTCAACATGGCGCGACATCGGATCGTCGGTCTCGTCGCAATGCATGTCGATCAGCAGACCGCGCTTTTCCGCGATTTCGCAGAGCGCCGTTACACTGCGAGCGCCGTCGTTCATGGTCCTTTCAAAATGCGGAATACCACCGACGATATCGACGCCGCGATCAAGCGCTCTCTCAAGGTTCTCGATTGCATTCGGTGAGCGAAAATAGCCGTCCTGCGGGAAAGCAACCAATTGCAGGTCGAGATAGGGCGAAACTTTCTTTTTCACATCAAGCAGGGCATCGACGGCGACCAGTCGATCGTCGCAGATATCGACATGCGAGCGGATGGCAAGCAGGCCCTGGGCCACGGCCAGGTCGCAATAGCGCAAGGCCCGCTCGGCGACTGCCTCGTGGGTGAGGAGCGGCTTGAGCTCGCCCCACAAGGCTATTCCCTCGAGCAGGGTTCCCGACTGGTTGAGACGCGGCAATCCGAGAGACAGCGTTGCGTCCATATGAAAGTGACAGTCGACCAGCGGCGGTGAAACCAACCGGTTTGCCGCGTCGATGACGCGCTCCGCCGCGCCTTGGATGGAAGCCTCGACGGCAACGATGCGCCCGCCAGCGCAGGCGATGTCGATGCCGGTGCGCCCGTCGGGCAGGTTCGCGTTGCGAATCAGGAGGTCGAAGCTCATGGGCTGGTGATCCGATTCTGACATTTGTCATCCCCCGCACCACCCGCCAGAACAAAGGTCAGAATCACAAGGATCACCCTCAAATACTTGATTCTGGAGTAGCTTTTGAATTTGACACTCGAATATGAGCCTGGCGGCGGACGGGACTCGAATGACAAATTCACTACACCAGTCACCGTGCACCCTTGAACCATGGCGTGAGCAGTGCCCGCGGATAGTCCGCCTTGCGCGCCACCAGAACCAGTGCGGCGATCGACAGGAGATAAGGAAGCATCAAGAAAACCTGACTGGGCAGGAAGGCACCGACTTCAGTTTGCAATCTAACCTGAAAGGCGTCAAAGGCCCCGAACAGGAGAGCGCCGACAAGCGCCTTGCC
>JAAEOR010000840.1 GCA_024222895.1 Hyphomicrobiales bacterium
ACCTTGGTGTCGCCGTTGGCGACGCAGCGCAGCCGACTGTGCAATTTGGTCAGATGATCGAGGGGTTTATCCATCCCGAAACTCCCTTGAAACGAGATGCCGGTCTGATCAATTCAACCTATTCGATTGCCGGATCGGTTGAAAGGCCTCAGGGTAGAGCCGGACGGATCGGTGCCGGTGAACCGCAGGATCGAGTGAACCGGCATCATGCCGCCTTCCGAATGGCGGTTGAAATCGAGGATTTCCGATCGGGCCTGCTCAAGCACTGTGTCGAACGAAAACCGGCTGGAATTGTCCGCAAGGCCGGCGTCATGGGAATTGTTCTTCGCGGCGGTCTCGTGCGCCTGGGCAATGCAATCGAAATCGATCTGCCGCCAGCCCCGCATCGGCCGCTGGTCTATCGGGTTCCCGAAACCGAAGGCGGCTGACCGGCATCGTGCCGTTGATCGGGGACTGGAGCGTTGGGCCAGTGTCGTGTGACAAGAAGCACGATCGTTCAGTCGTGCTGCTCGTGAACCTAAGCAACGTAGCGCCAGAAATTCGGACCGTTTGAGGCAACTTTGCCATCGGGCGAGAGCGTGCACCAACTTTCCGGGAGGCCGACCAAAGCGAATATACCAAGCCCGGTCTCTGCGTCCCACAGGCGCGCGGTGTTGTCGTCAGATGCGGTGACGATGCGCCCGCCATCCGGGCTGAATTCAGCGCTCAGCACCCAACCCCCATGGCCTTCAAGCGTGTGGATCAGGCTGCCGGTCTCTGCGTCCCACAGGCGCGCGGTGTTGTCGTGAGATGCGGTGACGATGCGCCCGCCATCCGGGCTGAATTCAGCGCTCAGCACTAT
>JAAEOR010000841.1 GCA_024222895.1 Hyphomicrobiales bacterium
CCCGTTCCATCTCCCCGGCGTTGGCATGCTTCACGATCTCGACCATCATCTCGGGGTAGCCGAAACCGGTCATGGCGCCGTCGGCGCCACGCTCCAATTCTTCCGGCAGGAACCCGCCGCCATTGCCGCAAAGAATGGACAGACGGCGCTGACCAGTCGCCTCTGCCGCTCGAATGGTAGAGATCTTGGCCAGCCCCGGCCAGTCCTCGTGCTTCAGCATGACCACGCTGGGCAGACTGTCGGCAATACGGCCGAGCACGCCTGAGGTGACCTGAACGCCGGTGGCCAAGGGAAAATCCTGAAGTACGACCGGCACGTCGATGCCAACGGTTTCCACCGCAAGTTCGTAGTAGGCGTAGATAGCATCTTCGGTTTTCAGAGTGGCCGGCGGGGCAATCATTACGCCGGCGGCGCCCAGATCCATGACCGAGTGGGACAGTTCGCCGATTGCCGCGAGGCCCGGTGACGATACGCCGACCACCACGGGCCGGTCGCCCGAGCGTTCGATCACCTGCTTGGCTACGGATCGGCCTTCTGCCTGCGTCAGTTTGGGCGCCTCGCCCATCATGCCGAGTACCGTCAAACCATCGGCTCCGGCTTCGAAATAGAAATCAATTGCCCGGTCCAGGCTCACACTGTCGATAGCGCCGTCGGCGGTGAACGGCGTTACCGCAATGACCATCACGCCTCTGGTTTGGTTGTCGATCAGGGGCATCTGAAAGGATCCTCCATCGGACGCCGTCTCATGCGAACCAGCCGCCGGCGCGCCGCGGCACATAGCGACCATCGCCGGGTCGATTGACGATATCGGTGCCGTCCCAGGCGAGCTTGCCGCGCACATAGGTCCGGATGACGCGGCCATCGAACCGCCGTCCGTGATAGGGGCTCCAGCGCAACTCGTCATGGGCGCTTTCTGCATCCCAGATGGTGTCGCCGGGCATGTAAATGGCCAGGTCGGCATCGGCACCGATGATGATGGCGCCCTTGTTGGGCCACAGGCCGAAAAAGCGCGCCGGTGCCTCGCTGAGCATGCGGGCCACGAGGAGAGGCCGATCGGTACCGTCGCTATTGGCCACAGTGTGGAACGCAGGGAGGAGTGTTTCTACACCTGGAACGCCTGCGCCAGCATCGTGAATCGATGCGACGCGTTTGTTGTCCACCGGCCAACTGGAGTGGTCCGAGCTGATAAATGCCACGCCGCCATTCGTGACCCGGTGCCATAGTTCGTCGCTTGCGCCGGCTCGAATGGGCGGATTGACCTTCATCAATGCGCCGAGCTCATCGCCGTCGGTCTCCGGGTCGAACCACAGATAGTGGACGCAGAGTTCGCCGGTCGCACGCGATCCTGTTTGCACGGCCGCGGCAATAAGATCGAAACCGCGCGCGGTGGAAAGATGAACGAGGTGAGCGTGAGCACCGGTGGCTACGCCGAGTTCGAGGAAGTGGGTCGTTGCCGAAAGTTCCGCTGCTACGGGTCGAGCGGTGCTGTGCGCGGCGATGTCGTTCATCCGCGCGGCGCGACAGGCTGCGGTGGCGGCGGCGACGATTTCCTGATCCTCATTGTGAAGTCCAAGTGGCAAGTTGGTCGCGGCAAGCGCCTCCATCAGTGCCAAAGCCCGATCCGCGGGGATGCGCGGAAAGCGCGTCGGGCTGCTCTCGAAGTAGGAGATCTTGTAGGCGACGACACCGGCCGCAATGAGGGCCGGCAACGCGTCGAGTGCCTGGTCCGGCATCACCGTGGCATAGAGGGCAACATCGCAATGGGCGAGATCGTTGATGGCCTCTCGTTTGGCTGTGAAGCGAACCATGTCGTACATCGGTTCGGGATTGTCGTACGGCATGTCGACGATCGTGGTGACCCCGCCGGCCACCGCCGAGCGCGTTGTCGGCTCCAACCCGGCAAGGCCGCCGTAGCTGGTGGCGTGGGTCTGGCCGTCCACCACCCCGGGAAATACAAGGGCGGGGCCGGCATCGAAGCTGTCCTGGCTCGGAGGCGCTTCCCCAATGCCAAGAGCTACGATCTTGTCGTTGCTCACCGCCAGCCAGCCGTCTCGCAGTGTCCTTTCGGGGAGGACGAACTGGCCGCGAACAACCAGGTCGGCTTTCACGCTACGCCCCGGGTGTAGCCTAGTGTCAGCATGGAAGCGGCCTGGGCCCCGGCCGCCTGGACCGGATCGACCACTCGGATGCCGAGTTCGCGCTCTACCGCCGCGCGATGTTGACCCATTCCGGCGCATCCGAGCACCAGAACTTCTGCGCCGTCCTCGTCCCGCAGCTGCCGTCCGACCGTGATGATCTTTGCCGCCGCATCATCGTCCGACAGGCCGGCAACGCCGGTGCCGATCGAACGATCACCAGCAAGGCGGGAACTGAGGCCAAGCCGTGCCACATGCGCCGCATGACGGGATACCGATTCCTCGAGGATCGATACGATTCCAAATCGTTCGCCGAGGCCAAGTGCTTCGAGATATGCGGCTTCGCCAATGCCGATCACTGGCCGAGCAGTCGCCCGTCTCGACTCGGCCAGTCCCGGATCGGAAAAACAGCCAATCACATAGGCATCGGCCGGCGTTCGGGTGATCATCGCCACCAGGAGCGGGACGACAGTCCTGATGTCGTCGTCGTCCTCAATCGCCTCTGGCGCTTCGGCGAGAGTGACGCACTGAAGCGTGTGTTGAACACCCGTGCGCACAATGTCCAGGCAGGCATCCATGGATTCGGTCACGTCGTGGGAGCTGTTGGCATTGATGATCACGATCAAAGCCACGGTATCCAACCTTCCGAGTTGCACACGGCCAATGAGTTTAATATATTACGTAATATGCTACCGCTTTGTGTACGTCAAACCGAAATAGCGAACCGCTTCCAACGCCTTGCAATGATACGCCGACGGCGCAGCGGAAACCGGCTGAACGGTCGGGGCTGGTAGAGTGACGGCAACTGCAATTGACAAAAAGAGTGATGCTGTGGGCGACAAAATTGCGTGGGCGCGCCAGGAAGACGTCCCGAAAGTATGGGTTCATGAGGGACTGGAGTACAGCCACCGGCTGATCAACTCTTACGATCAGGGGTGCTCCTTCTCGTTCCACATCACCACGTACGAACCGCATTTCGATACCATCGTCGAAGGTGATGGCGTTCACGAAGTTGTGCTCTACTGCCTGCACGGATGGTCGGAGCAGACCGATCTTTCCGACGGGCGGACGCGCACATTTCGTCCGGGTGACGCTATCTATCTACCGCTGAATTACCGCTATCGCCATGTCATCGGCGACGGCGGCCTGGTGGTGGCCGTGTGCTGCACACCGTCGCGGCAGCCCGGTGAAGTCTAGGATAGATCGCTCAGGTCACGCTGTTCAGAAAGGCCGCGAAGCGGGGCGGCGGATTGTCACCGAGGGCTTTGTCGACACTCTCGTCCATGACGATGCGGCCGCCTTCCATGAAAACGATGCGGTCGGCGCTGCGACGGGCAAAACCGACTTCATGGGTAACGATCACCATGGTCACGCCCTGGGCCGCGAGGTCGGTCATGACCTTCAACACCTCATTCACGGTTTCCGGGTCGAGCGCCGAGGTCGGCTCGTCGAACAGAAGCGCCACCGGTTCCATCGACATTGCGCGGGCAATGGCGACCCGCTGACGCTGACCGCCGGACAGCTCGACCGGGAACGCGTCTGCCTTGTCGGCAAGGCCTACACCGGTGAGCAGCGCATCGGCCTTGGCAAAGGCCTCGAGCCGGCGGAGTTTCTGTAGCTTCAGAAGACCAAGCGCGACATTCTCGCGAGCATTGTAGGTCGGAAATAACACGAAATTCTGGAACACCATGCCCAGCCGTCGACGCATTGCGTCGACGGCCTTCTCGCTGCGCCGCTTGCGTGCACTCCCTCTCGCGTCGTCTTGATAGCCGATGCTCTGCCCTTCTATCAGCACGTCGCCTTCGTCGGGAGGTTCGATCCAGTTGAGGGCTCTCAGCAGTGTGCTCTTGCCGGATCCGGATGGTCCCAGGACGATGACGATCTCGCCGCGATGCACGGTAAGGTTTGCGTCTTCCAACGCAACGATGTTGCCGAACCGGCGGCAGATGCCGCGGGCATCGATCACCACGTCGCTGGAGTTCTTGGGTTCGTGCGCTGGCCGAGGCGCCGAGGCAACAGGTTCGGCGGCGTTCGGGCCAGCGGTCGCTATGCGTGGCGTACGGCCGGAGATTGGGTCGTTGCGTTCCTTTAGCGCGAGGCGTGCTTCGATTCGCTTCTGGATCAGAGTCCAGACGGTAATCAAAATGAGGTACCAGACTGACGCCGCCAGATAAACCTCCAACGGGCGCGCGGTCGATTGGGAGAGTTGCTGCGAGACCCGTAGGAGTTCGGCAAACGAAATCGTTGCCAGCAGCGACGTGGCCTTGATCATATAGCTGTAGTTGTTGCCGAGCGGCGGCAGGATCGTGCGCATGGCTTGGGGCAAAACCACCAAGGCAAAGGTCTGCCAGTTCTTGAAGCCGAGGGAGTACGCCGCTTCCCGCTGCTGGTTCGGCACCGATATCAGGCCTGAGCGAACGATCTCCGCCATACGCGCGCCCTCATTGATGCCCAGCGCCAGCAGACCGGTGGTGATGAGATCGAGGCGCACGCCCAATTGCGGCAGGGCAGCAAAGAAGAACAGAATCTGGGCAAGCAGCGGCGTGCCTTTGAAGACCCAGAGATAGAACCACGCGATACCAAAGATGATCCGGTTGCGTGACATCAGCATCGGGCCGACAGCAATACCGATTGTGGTTCCGATCGCCTGCGATGCCGTGGCCACCCAGATCGTGACCCATGCCGCACCAATGATCAGCGGTGAGGTGACAAAGCTCCAGAACAGGCCTGGATCGAAACCGGTCACGGCACCGGCATCCCTAAGCGGTCACCGCCCGAAGCGGTACGCGACCCGGCTCCGCGGCTCGGCTGGGATCTATCTGAAGCCGCATCGCCGAACGGCGGCCGGCACCGAGCGGTAGATCGAGTAGGTTGACAAGTCCAGGCGCTGCCATCGCGAAATCAGCGATCAAGCTGGCGACGATGTTGGCGGCACCAAACAACGATTGAAACGCCGGCCGCACCGTCATGTTGACGGGCATTGCCCCTTCGATATCGATCCGATCCGATTCCTCCAGTCCGAAACGCTCAGGCTGGTAGTACATTCTGAGCTCCGTGGTGATCGTCGCGCGGCCGGCGTTCGAGCCTTGCGCCTTCTGGGTGATACCGATGACACGCCCCGGCGGAAGGATGCCGAGTGTCGGATCACCGCTATCAACCTCGAAGTCTGCGGTTTCGATATCCCAGCTCTCGGTCACCAGATCGATCGGCAGGCCGAGAAACTCCGCGATCAGCGCAACCGACTCCGGCGCGCCCATGTGACCGACAATCTGTCCGGTCTTGAGCCGGTTACGGAATTCTTCCGGGAGCAGCCCATAGCCCACATGTTCGATATCACCGGGGCCGGTGCCGGTCACGTCGATGGTACGGTGGATCTTGATCGCGGTGACGCCGCTGGTGGCGCGGGCAAGAACAAGGGGCAGCACATCGTAGACGAAGCCCGGGTTGATGCCGCCGCCGCTTACCGTGAGGCCGTGGGCGCGAGCAAGCAAGTCGAGCCGGGCGGAGAATGCCGGAAACCGCAATGCCGGATAGAACATGGCTTCGGAGGCGGACAGAACGTTGATACCGGCCTCCAACCCCTCGATAAGTTGCGGCTCGATCCGTTCCGGGCGCGACTCGGTCATGTGGACCAGAACGTCCGGGAGCCGCGCCGCGTTCGCGAGATAGGTTTGCAGGTCTGGGGCGACTGTCAGATCGCCGAAGCGGTTGCTGTCGCACAGCTCGCGGACCTTTCTGCCGGCCTTGGCCGGATCCCGGTCGATGACTCCACTCACGGTGAGATCGGGATAATCACCCTCCAGGACCCGATGGAGCCGGGTGCCAAGAGCGCCGAACCCGAAGACGACAAGGTCGGTCATTGGATCTCTCCATGCCTGGATCAACCGCGCACGTGTTCGGCGTCGGCGATTGGATTTCCGAGATTGCGGGCAACAGAGCCACGGGTGGCGACGCGCTCAAGCCACGCTTGAACGACAATCCACATTGTGTACATCGCCAAGTAGTAGACCGCAGCGACCGAATAGAGTTCGATCACCTGGTAGGTTTCGTTGATGGCAATTCGGGTGACCCGGAGGAGCTCCTCAATCGAGATCACCGACAGCAGCGAGCTCGTTCGCATCATCGAGGCGAACTCGTTGCCGAAGGGCGGCAGGATCACGCGCAAAGCCTGGGGAAGGATGACATAGCGCATGGCGCGCAGGCGACTGAAGCCCATGGCGCGCGCTGCCTGCATTTGATCGGTGTCGACCGACTGGATGCCGGCCCGAATGATTTCGGCCATGTAGGACGCCGCGTGGAAACCGAGCCCGATCAGTCCGGCCTCGATCGGCGACAGACGGATGCCCAACTGTGGCAGCCCGAAGAACAACAGAAAAAGTTGGACCAACGGCGGAGTGCTGCACCAGATCCAGATATAAGTGGCGGCGATCCAACGCAGGGCCGAAAATCGCGACAGACTGAACAGCGCGAGAACCAGGCCGATAAGCACTCCGATGGTTTGGGCGGCAATAGCAATCAGGAGAGTCACACCGGCCGCGATTGCAAAACGGCTCTGGCCGAGATACTCGGCAAAAACTTCAAACGAGAAAATCACCGTATCATCCCGATCGCATCAACGTTCCGGGCGCACAGAATAGCGCGCCCGGACGGGCTCGGTACCCCCGGTGTCAGGTCTAGTTCAGGGTGAACTCCGGCACGGCCGCGACGCCCCATTTGTCGACGATCGACTGATAGGACCCGTCGGCACGCATCTCCTCAAGCGCCGCCAGGATGGCTTCAGCCAGTTCGGTGTTGTCTTTGAGGGTGGCGATAGCCAGGCGGTTGGCTTTGTTCTTCGTGAACGCCATCTCGAACGGTCCACCGCTGGTGTTGATGTAGAACACCGCCTGCGGATCGTTCAGATAGGCCGCTTCCGATTGGCCCGCAGCGACGGCCTGAATGGCCTCGGCGTTTGAATCAAAGGCGAGGATATCGATAGCGTCGAGTCCGGCCGCCGCCATGCGATCGCTGTGCTCCTGCAAGTGCTTGTTGGTTGTGCCACCGGCGGCAACCGAGACCTTGTGTCCCGCCAGGCCGTCAAAGCAGGCATTGTAGGAATCGTCATTGCCGATTTCGCTGTCGCAGGAAACGCCCAACGCGTTACCCTGTGGCACTATCAGACCTTCGCCCCACTGCACATAGGCGATCATGTTCATGATCTTCAGTCGGTCGGGATTGATGAACATCGACGTGCACAACGCGTCGCAACGCTCGGCCTGAAGGCCGGGCACGAGGCCGGGGAAGGCCAGATTGGTCCACTCGATTTCAAGCCCCATGCGCTTGGCGACTTCGCCGCACATGTCGACATTGAGCCCGTCCTTGGTGCCGTCAGGTTTGATGAACTGATTTGGTGCAGCCGCAAAATCGGCCGCAAAATGGACCGTCCCTTCGCTGGCCACACCTTGCGCCTGCGCGCCACCGGAGACAGCGAGAACGGCGACTGCCATCACACCGATTAGGAATCACTCCAAATTAAGTGAACGATCGGACTTTCTGGGTGAGATGGTGTAATTCCATTCGGGATGGAAGCTGTCGCCAGTGATGGCAAGGGTACGCATTTCGGCGTCGTTGATCTTGATGCCCTTGGCGTAGTCGG
>JAAEOR010000842.1 GCA_024222895.1 Hyphomicrobiales bacterium
CTTTCCGTTCACCGAGCCGTCGATGGAGGTCGATATCCGCTGTCGCCGGGTTGGCGACGAAGTCCGCTTCGGCGAGGGCGATGACTGGATGGAGATCCTCGGCTGCGGCATGGTCCATCCCAATGTGATCCGTCATGGCGGCCTCGATCCCGACAAGGTGCAGGGCTTTGCCTGGGGCATGGGAATCGATCGCATCGCCATGCTGAAATACGGCATGCCCGATCTCCGGGCCTTTTTCGACGCGGACGTGCGTTGGCTCAATCACTATGGCTTTCGCCCGCTCGATTTGCCGTCGCTGGCGCGTGGGCTGTCGTCATGACCAACGAACTGACTTCCCCGCTCTGATGGGCATGCAACACGTTCACGGTGACGGTAGTAGCTTCCCGGCCGAATGGTATGCGGACGTTCCGCACTCACACAAAGCGATCGACGACGCCCGCGGGTACGCCAACGTTCTCGCTCGCGTTCTGCAGATGGCAGAAAGCAACGCCATGCAAGGTGCACCGTTATGAAATTCACTCTGTCCTGGCTGAAAGAGCATCTCGACACCATCGCGACCGTCGACGGGATCGCCGACAAACTCACCATGATCGGCCTCGAGGTCGAGGAAGTCGAGGACCTGACCAGGGACTTCGCCGCTTTTCGCCTCGCCCGGGTCGTTTCGGCCGAGAAGCATCCGAACGCCGATCGTCTCAAGGTCTGCGTCGTCGATGCCGGCGACGGCTCCCGGGTCCAGGTGGTCTGCGGCGCGCCCAATGCGCGCGCGGATATGATCGGGGTCTTTGCGCCGGCCGGGACCCACATCCCCGGCACCGGGGTCGATCTCAAGAAAGGCAAGATCCGTGGAGTCGAGTCGAACGGCATGCTGCTGTCCGAGCGCGAACTCGGCCTGTCCGATGATCACGAGGGGATCGTCGACCTCCCGGCCGA
>JAAEOR010000843.1 GCA_024222895.1 Hyphomicrobiales bacterium
ACGTCCAGCCTTGATGAATAGTGTTTTGGGCGGATCGGTCCGCAGGGCAGAACCGCCTCGGGAGAATTGACAAATGGGACTTGCGATTCTCCTCCTGCTTTTCGCCTTTGGCGTGATCATTGGCATACCCGTGGCGTTTGCCATGGGCATTGCGGCGGTCGCAGCCTTCTGGTGGGAGGGCCTGCCATTGCTGGTCGCCTTCCAGCGCCTCGTTTCCGGCGTCAATGTATTCTCGCTGATGGCCATTCCCTTCTTCATCTTCGCCGGCGAATTGATGTTCCATGGCGGCATCGCCGAGCGCCTGGTGCGCTTCGCTTCGGCGGCGGTGGGGCGCGTTCGCGGCGGCCTCGGCGTCGTCAACGTCTTTTCCTCAATGCTGTTCGGCGGCATCTCGGGCTCGGCCGTCGCCGACGTCTCGGCGCTTGGCTCGATACTCATCCCGGTGATGAAGGACAAGGGCTACGACGAAGACTACGCGGTCAACGTAACGGTCACCTCCTCGATCGCCGGCATCATGATTCCGCCCAGCCACAACATGATCATCTACGCAGTCGCGGCCGGTGGC
>JAAEOR010000844.1 GCA_024222895.1 Hyphomicrobiales bacterium
GGCAAAGCGGACAGCCAGCCCTAGCCCGTATTTCGGTGCATCGGCGCCGGCAGGTGTCGCGGAGGCCAGAATGTCGCTCGCTGAAGCCATATCGATTAGCCGGCTGCCGCCGCTAACGGCACCTGGCTGTCGCCGCCGGCGGCGTCACCGGCGATCCGACCGGACTGTAGCCGAACCACACGGCCGGCGCGATCGGCCAGGCCGGTGTCGTGCGTCACCAGCACAAGAGTCGTGCCGCGCGTCGCCTGCGCTTCGAAGAGAAGGTCGGCGATCTTCGCCCCGTTGGTACCGTCCAGGTTGCCGGTCGGCTCGTCTGCGAGCAGGATCGCGGGTCCCGGCGCTAGCGCACGGGCGATTGCCACGCGCTGCTGCTCGCCACCGGAGAGCTGCGCGGGATAATGCGTCAGCCGCTCGCCAAGGCCGATTTCGCGTAATTCTTCCTCCGCCCGCGCGAACGCATCGCCAGCACCGGCAAGTTCCAGCGGTACCGCGACGTTTTCGATGGCCGTCATGTTGGGGATGAGGTGAAACGACTGAAACACGATGCCTATCGCACGGCCGCGCAGGCGAGCCAGCGCATCCTCACTCAACCTGGTCGTATCAGTATCTTCAATCACCACACGGCCGGTGTCGGGACGCTCCAGACCGGCCAGTGCCATCAGCAATGTCGACTTGCCACTGCCCGACGGCCCGACAAGGCTGAGAGATTCGCCTCGCGCAATCGCTAGATCGATTCCCTTGAGAACGTGGACTTCACTGGCCCCGGATCCGAGCGTGATATGCAAGTCCTCGCAAACAATGACTGTTCCGGTCATGCGTCCCGCCCCATATGATCAAGGTCCAGTGGACAAGAGCCACATATGGGAGTCTTGACGTGCCGGTCCAGCCCTTAGCAGTCATCTTCGCGGTTCTGGCGGGCCTGTCCACCCCGGCAGTGGCCGCCGACCCCCTCAAGCTCGTCGTCCTGGGCGATAGCCTCACGGCCGGCTATGGCATAGACCAGAATGCCTCTTTTCCGGCCCAACTCGAACAAGCGCTCAACGCCCGTGGGCACGATGTGATCATTGTCAATGCTGGGGTTTCCGGCGATACGGCGAGCGACGGTCTTGCTCGGGTCGACTGGTCGGTCGACACCGAAACCGACGCGGTCATTGTCGAACTCGGCGCGAATGATGCGCTCCGCGGTGTGGACCCGACAATTACCCGCGACGCACTCGACCAGTTGCTGGCGAGGCTGGTGAACGACCGCGGCCTGCCCGTTCTACTTGCCGGCATGATGGCGCCCCGTAATCTCGGCGCGGAATACGCGGAGGCCTTTGACACAATCTACAGTGACCTGGCCGAGCACTACGATGCATTGCTTTACCCATTCTTCCTGGATGGCGTCGCCACACGCGCGGATCTCAACCAGGCGGACGGCATCCATCCGAGCGCGGAGGGCGTGGCCGTCATTGTCGAGCGGATTCTACCCAGCGTGGAAGCGCTCATCGAGCGCATCCGAGTTGAAAAACAGACGGGGGCTTTACACCCGGCCGGACAAGGGTCGATTCTGCCAATGATTCGCGAAGGAGGTCCGTCATGCCGCGGCTGTTTACGGGCATTGAAGTCCCTGCCGAAACCGGCGAACGACTCGCGTTTCTCAGCGGCGGGCTCCCGGGCGCTCGCTGGATAACCAAGGACAACTATCACCTTACCCTTCGGTTTATCGGCGATATCGATATGCACATTGCCGACGATATCGCCGAGGCGCTCGGTCGCGTGCAGCGGATCGGCTTCACGGTCTCGATTGATGGGCTCTCCTCATTCGGAGGCCGAAAGCCTCATGCGATTGTCGCGCGGGTGCGGCCATCCCGCCCGCTGAACGAGATGCAGGCGGAGCAGGAGAGGATTATCCAGCGTCTCGGTCTTCCGCCGGATCACCGCAAATTTACACCACATGTGACGCTCGCCCGGTTACGCGGTGCGAGCAGCCGCGACGTCGCCGACTACCTGACCGCGCGCGGCGGATTCCAGTGCGAGCCCATTCCGGTGTCGCGCTTTGTGCTGTTTTCGGCGCGGAACTCGGTTGGCGGTGGCCCTTATGTCGTCGAAGAGGCCTATCCGCTCCTGCCCCACCCGACAACGTTTGGCGAGAACACTGATGGTCGCACGCTTAACCGATGAGGAACGGGCCACGGGACTTGCCGATCACCCGGATTGGTCGCTTCTCGAGAATCGCGATGCGATCGCGCGAACTCTGGAGTTTGCGGATTTCGTCGAGGCCTTCGGCTTTATGAGCAGTGTTGCGCTCCTGGCCGAGAAGGCCGATCATCACCCGGAATGGACCAACGTCTACAACCGGGTGGAAATCACGCTGGCCACGCACGAGGTCGGTGGCCTCAGTCGACGCGACCTGGCGCTCGCCACCGCGATCGACAAGCTCGCCGAACGCTGAGACCGTTGGAACACCGGGAAGCGACCCTCATTTTGCCAAGAAAACCGCAGAGACCCTGGCCATGAACGAAATCCTCTACGGCGAAATCCTCGAGCCGGGCGACGATACCGCCCGGCAGGAGCGGCAGGTCCGGAGTAAATTCTGGGCGACGCTGCGCAAGGCGGCGCGGGCTATCCCATACGCCGACGAGGTCGTCGCGGCATATTACTGCGCCCTTGACCCGACCACCCCGGCCCGCGTCCGGGCAACCCTCCTGGCTGCCCTGGCCTATTTCGTTCTACCGATCGACGCCTTGCCGGACTTCATGGCCGGCATTGGTTTCACCGATGACATCACGGTGCTGCTTGCCGCGATCTCCATGGTTGGAGCGCATATTTCTCCGGTTCACCGTGAGGCAGCCCGTTCTGCTCTCGCCGATGACGATTGACGCGGCCGCCGGCCATTGTCCTGGGAGGAGGCGCCCCCGCGACGGAAATGACCTCTTGCATCGGCCGGTCGATCTGTGAATCATTGACGGTGGCTCAGCGGCTCCATCACATTGTCGCCGATTTTTTCGGCACGATCCGCCAACCATCGTTCCAAAGCGCGTGCGACTGCCCATGGGTTCACAGAAAAGTAACCACGTTTGCTCCACTTTGCTAATGAGGACCACGTCGCCAATGGGGAGACTCCCAGCCGCGCACCCGACAGACGAAGACCGGTGAAAAGCACCATGAATATACGTTCCCTCTTCGCGGCCATCTTTCTCCTGATCGGAGCGACCGCCATAGGCTCCGCCCAGCCGCCTGCCAAGGAAATCCGGGTATTCAACAAATGGGCGGCCTACACGTCCGACCAGAGCGGCAAGATGTGCTTCGCCGCCTCGCAACCTGAGAAATCCGAATACTCCAAGTCGATATCCGGCCGTGACCCGGTCTTCTTCATGGTTACGACATTTCCGGAAAAGAAAATTCGTAATGAGGCCAGCACGATCATCGGCTACCCGTTTGCCGAGAACAGCAAGGTCACGGTGGAAGTCGACGGTGGAACGAAGTTCACCATGTTCACCGATCAACGCAGCGCCTGGATCGAGAACCCGGCGCAGGAGCCGGAGTTGATCAAAGCCATGCAAAAAGGGAACCGCATGGTCGTGCAGGGCCAATCCCGCCGCGGCACGATCACCACGGATACCTACTCGTTGTCCGGGATCACAGCTGCTCTGGGCGCCATTCAGAAGGAATGTCCCTGACCCGCATGGACCTGCTATAACCACATTGCGTCGGCATCCGCGGTTGCCGGCGCGCGACCCGCTTCGAGCGCTAGTGGAGCGAATTTGACATTTTTGAGTCCCGCTCGCGGCCAAGCGCTTGCTCAAATGTCAAATTCAGAAAGCTCCGCCAGGATCAGATAGTTGCTAGTGGTCCCGATGACTCCGACATTTGCTCGAGCGGGTGCTGCAGGAGGGTAGCAAATGCCGGAGTCGGACCACCCGTCACCGAAACGCGGATGCCCATGCTTGAGACCCAGTCCGATTCCCGAATTCCGTCGGCCCGCGCCGGCGATGGCGATCGTGTTTCGCTGATTGGTCAATCGCGCCAAGAACTCGCCGGGCACCTGCGCGCTGTTGGTGTACCGGATCGGCAGATTCGCATGCGGGTTGCCCAGATCTGGAACTGGCTCTACACCCGTGGAGCGACCGACTTCGCCATGATGACGAACATGTCGAAGGGGCTGCGTGCCGACCTTTCAAGCCGCCATACCCTGAAACGGCCGGAGATTGTCGACGAACAGGTCTCGGCAGACGGCACGCGGAAGTGGCTCTTCCGGTTTCCGCCGCGCGGGGCCGGCCGTCCGGTCGAGATCGAGACCGTCTATATCCCGGAGGAGGGACGCGGCACGCTGTGCCTTTCAAGCCAGGTCGGCTGCACGCTGGCTTGCACCTTCTGTCATACCGGAACCCAGAAGCTTGTTCGCAATCTGACCGCGGAGGAGATCGTCAGCCAGGTCCTGACCGCCCGCGATCGGCTTGGCGACCATCCGGGTGACACGCCGACTGACGGCGCCGCGTTGCCGACGACCGGTCGCCTGATCTCGAACGTCGTCATGATGGGGATGGGCGAACCACTCTACAACTTCGACAACGTCAAACAGGCGCTGCTGATCTCTGCCGACGGCGAAGGCATCGGCCTGTCGAAGCGCCGTATCACCCTGTCGACCTCCGGCGTGGTGCCGATGATCGCGCGAACCGGTGCCGAGTTGGGTGTCATGCTCGCTATTTCGCTGCATGCCGTCCGTGACGATTTGCGCGATGAGCTGGTGCCCCTCAATCGCAAATATCCGATTGCTGCCCTGCTCGACGCGTGCCGTGCCTATCCCGGGCTCTCCAATCCGCGCCGGATCACGTTCGAATACGTCATGCTGAAGGATGTCAACGACTCGCTGGCCGACGCGCGCGAATTGGTCCGGTTGCTCAGGGGGATTCCGGCCAAGATCAACCTGATCCCGTTCAATCCGTGGCCCGGCAGCGACTACATTTGCTCCGATTGGGACCAGATCGAGCGATTCGCCGATGTGGTCAACCGGGCCGGCTATGCCTCACCGATCCGCACGCCGCGCGGCCGGGATATCCTCGCCGCGTGCGGGCAGTTGAAGAGCGAGAGCGAGCGGATGCGGATTCGCGAGCGCATGGCGCTCGAGGCGATGATCGCCGGGTGAGGGAGCTGAGACACTGGCAACCTTTCTGCGCATCCTCGTCCTCGTTCCGCTCGGCTATGGCCTGGCCTGTATAGCCGCTGGAATCGCTGTCAGCATTGGCGTCTTCGGCACTGATGTGGACTCGGAGTTGCTTGGCCTGGTCGTCTGGTCCGCCATGGCGATCATTTTCTATGCCGGCGCCCTGTCGTTCGCGCCCGCACTGGTGGCCATTGTCCTCGCCGAAGCCTTCGGGTGGCGATCGGTCTTCTACTGGCTCGCCGTTGGCGGCGGAATCGGCCTGGCCGGGCGTCTCTACACGGCACCCGCCGCCGCACTTCCCGACAACGGCGAGCACATTGCCCTTCACCTTGGTGCCGGCTTCGTCGGTGGTCTGGTCTATTGGCTGATCGCGGGGCGACTGGCGGGCATATCGGGATCAACCCGGCAGCCGGCTCCGCCCGATCCCTCGGCGGACGCAACGGAGACACTCGGCACATCAGGCTCCCGCACTCGGCAGTCCTGACCTCCGGTCGCCGCGGCGCGTTGTGCCGAACGGTCGGATCAGCGCGACTCGGCCAACACCAGGCGAACGGCAAACGCCCCGAGGACCGTGGCGAACGCCCAGTCGACCGTTCGGGTCACCCGAGGCGAACGCCTGAGCAGCACGGCAATACGATCGGCGAAAACGATAAGTCCGACGCAGACAGGCACGCTGACGGCAGTCAGAAACAGTCCCAGAAACAGCAGCTTCTTGGTGGCGTCGGGATCCGTAGGCGAAACGAACTGCGGCAGAAACGTCACGAAAAAGACAATGATCTTGGGATTGAGCAGGTTGACCAGGAGGCCCTTCAGGTAAACCGCACCAAGTGGTTCGCGATGACCCTGTCGATCAAGCGACAAGGCCGAACCGTTGCGGACCGCATCGACGGCAAGATAGACGAGATACGCCGCGCCGGCGATCTTGAGGACCGTGAACGCCGCCTCTGATGTGGCAAGCAGAAGAGACAGGCCGGCCGCGATCAGGACGGTGTGGATCACCAGACCAGTCGTCGCGCCGCCGAATGCCGCAAGACCTGCCGCCCGTGATTGTGCCACCGTCTTCGACAGGAACAGCGTCATGTCGGGCCCAGGCGTCAGCGCCAGGATGATCGCGGCGACGGTATAGGCGGCAACGACGGGCAGGGCTGGAACAAACTCTGAAAACATCGCCTGAAAGCCTTGTGGCGGATGAAGCAGCAGCTTATCCGATCAGGCATCGTTTCGGCAGATGCGCGGCGACACGGACGCAGATGCCGAGTTGTGGGCATGCGGGAGGGAAGCTGATTACTGTGACCGTAGGACAGCCGGGACCGGCGCGGCGCATCATAACCATCGTCTCCGCGCATCCCATCGCCACATGCGCGCTGGCGGTTGTCGTCTCCTCCGTCTTCTTCCTGGCCTTCCCGGGCGTGGAT
This sequence comes from Hyphomicrobiales bacterium, assembly GCA_024222895.1. GTDB lineage: Bacteria > Pseudomonadota > Alphaproteobacteria > Rhizobiales > Kaistiaceae > Bauldia. Next base: position 6,562 of record JAAEOR010000844.1, read on the forward strand.
CTGTGGGTAAGCGATCTTTTTTTCCGGGATGCCGACGGCTTCTTCATGCGGCGCGCCGGTTTCCTCAAGCTGATCCGACAGGTCGGCTACCTGTTGGCGGTCGCTACTGCCGTCTGGTTGATCGTTCAGTTGGTGCTGAAACTGCTGCGCCCGGAACAGCCCAGCTATGTAAGACCGAGCATAACCTTGTTTCTCCTTTCGACGCTGGTCGCCGCACCTGCTCTCCTGGTCAATGTTGTTCTGAAGAACAACTGGGGCCGGCCCAGGCCGCGTGGTGTCGAGCTGTTCGGCGGCGACGCCCCTTATGTCGAAGTGTGGCGGATAACCGATCACTGCGCGTCGAACTGTTCCTTTGTCTCCGGCGAGACCTCTTTCGCATTCTGGCTCACCGCTCTTGCCCTTGTCATGCCACGGCCCTGGCGCCTGCCTGTCGGTGTGGCATTGGTCATCCTTGCCACGGCTCTTTCGGTCAATCGCATTGTCTTTGGCGGTCACTTCACATCTGACGTCGTGATTTCCGCTGGGTTGACGCTGCTGGTTGTCGCGATCGGTTACCGGTTGTTCATCACCAACCCGCCGGCGTGGCTGGCCAACGACCGGCTGGAGGACGGGTTGACCCGCCTCGGTTTGTTGCTCCGGGGGCGGCGCCGGGAATGAACCTTCGCCTGCCCGCTTGCCGGACGTTGGCCCCGCGCCTATAAGCCGGCGGCAACTGCTGTTTTGATGAGTTTACGGGACGTCGGGCATGGCTGATATCAAGAAGGTGGTTCTCGCCTATTCCGGCGGGCTCGACACGTCGATCATTCTCAAATGGCTCGAGACCGCCTACGGAGCGGAGGTCGTCACCTTCACCGCCGACCTCGGCCAGGGCGAAGAGCTGGAACCGGCCCGCAAGAAAGCCGAGATGATGGGGATCGAAGAGATCCACATCGAGGATCTTCGCGAAGAGTTCGTCCGCGACTTCGTCTTTCCGATGATGCGGATGAACGCCGTCTATGAGGGGATCTACCTGCTCGGGACTTCGATCGCGCGGCCGCTGATTGCCAAGCGACTGGTTGAAATCGCCCACGAAAGCGGCGCCGATGCGATCGCCCACGGCGCGACCGGCAAGGGCAACGATCAGCTCCGGTTCGAGCTGACCGCCTACGCCCTCGACCCGAACATCAAGGTGATCGCCCCCTGGCGGGAATGGGATTTCAAGTCGCGCAGCGATCTGATCGACTTCGCCGAGCAACACCAGATCCCCGTTCCCAAGGACAAGCGCGGCGAGGCACCCTTCTCGATCGACGCCAATATTCTGCACTCCTCGTCAGAAGGCAAAGTGCTTGAGGACCCGTGGGTTGAACCACCGCCCGACGTGTTCCAGCGCACGGTTGCGCCTGAAGATGCCCCCGATGCCGCCACCGAGATCGAGATCGGCTTCAGCCACGGCGACCCGGTGTCGATCGACGGCAAAGAAATGAGTCCGGCCGGCCTGCTCGCCCAGCTCAATGCGCTTGGCCGCGACAACGGCATCGGCCGGGTCGACCTGGTTGAGAATCGGTTCGTCGGCATGAAGTCGCGGGGTATCTACGAAACACCGGGCGGCACCATCCTGCTCGCCGCCCATCGGGCGATCGAATCCTTGACCCTGGATCGTGAAGCCGCCCACCTGAAGGATTCCCTGATGCCGCGTTACGCGGAGCTAGTCTATAACGGCTTCTGGTTCGCCCCGGAGCGACATATGCTCCAGGCGCTGGTCGACCTCAGCCAGGAGCATGTCGAAGGCACCGTCAGGCTGAAGCTCTACAAGGGCAATGCGATCGTCGTCGGCCGTCAAAGCCCCAAGTCTCTCTACTCGGACGAGCTTGTGACTTTCGAAGACGACCGCGGCGCCTATGACCAGAAGGACGCGGAAGGCTTCATTCGCCTCAACGCACTTCGTCTGCGCACGCTCGCCGCGGCCAGATCTCGTTGAGGGAAGCCCTGAACGCGGCTGCTGCCGGCATTGTGCTCCGGCATCCCTGACCCTAATTCTCTGGCAGGCCGGCCAGCCGCAGGCCGTCGAGGTATTTGGCCAACACCGGCTGCTGGACGAACTTCATGGCGTCGGCGACCTGGCTCACCGTGATACCCGGACGCGAGTCGACGAACCGGTCCAAAGCCGCTTTGGCCTCGTCTATATCGCCGGCGATGGCGAGAAAAGCGGCAAGATCCCGATAAGCCCAGTTCGAACCGACCTTGGCGCCAAGCGCCCGCCGCGCCCACTGTGCGGCGCCGGCGGCGTCACCGGCGGCGAAACGAGCGAATCCGATACCGATATAGCCGTTGAAACTGAACGGATCGAGTGGGCTGAGGGCTAACGCCTTGTCAAAGCATGCCTGCGCCACTTCCGGGTCGCCCGCATAGGCCTCGACGAAGCCTCGGCGAGAGTAGGCCCAGGCATTGTTCGGATCGAGCGCCAGGGCATGATCGGTGAAGACCCTGGCGCGGTCGACATCCCCGAACAACAGCATTGTGGCAGTGGCCAGCGCCGTCAATGCAGTCGGATCGTCGCCGACCACCGGCGCGGCTTCGGAAATCAGGCGATCCCCTTCGCCGCGGATGCGCTCCAGATCGTCGGACCAGTTGTAGGCGACATGCTGCGCCCGAGCCCACGCGGCAATTGCCTTGGCTCGAGGGTAGTCGGGATCGACGCGCATCGCCTCGTCAAGCAACCGGATCGCTTCGGCATTGTCTTCGCGCCTGTGGGCCCAAAGGTGAGGCAACGCACGGAGAACCAGGTCGTATGCCGCCGTATCTCCTTCGCGCTTTCGCCGCGCCAATGCGATCTCGGCGTCCCAGATCGACGGTCGAAGCGCGCCGGTAACCTTGGTGGCGATCTCATCCTCAAAGTCGAAAATATCCTCGACGACACCGTCAAAGCTATCGGCCCACAGGTGGGTGCCGTTGACAGCGTCGATGAGTTGCGCGGTGACGCGCACCCGATCGCCGGATTTGCGGAGACTGCCTTCCACCAGGTAACGCACGCCCAGATCCCGGGCGACCTCGCGGACATCCGTCCGGCGGTTCTTGTAGGCATAGGCCGAGTTGCGCGCGATAACCGTGAAATCGCGGACGCGAGACAGCGACGCCGTAATTTCCTCAATGACACCGTCGATCAACGGATCAGCGCCGGGGTCTCCGGTCATGTTGTCAAACGGCAGGACAACGATCGATGGCTGCTCCGATGCCGATGACGCCGGTTCTGCCGGCTCAGCCGCCTTCGGCTGAACCGGAGGCATCTCTGTTACCTCCTCTTCGTCCCCCTGCAGCCGATAGCCATAACCGAACGGCACCGGCTCGGCTTCTCCATCCGAGCTCTCCCCCGTCCACGTCCATATCTCGAACAGTTCACCCTGCTTGCCCTTGAGTTCAACCCACTCGTTCTTGTTGAACTGGGCTGCGAGATCCTTGGTCAGCTGCCAGCGAACCGAATGAGTAATGGCGATCCCGCCCGGCGGCGCGACCTCCTGCAACCGGACGACAAACCCGACGGCGGCGCCAAATCGGTCTTCACCCTGAACAAAGACATCCGCGAGCGCGACACCCAGGCGTCCCATTATCGGATTCTCGGCCCGTGTCTGATTGAATTTTGCCATTTCGGCCTGGAAGTCGATCGCCCATTCGACAGCGTCTTCGACGCTTGGGAATTCGATCAGCGCGCCGTCGCCCATGGTCTTGAACAGGTCGCCCGAATGCCGCGCGACACTCGGCCTCAGAATGTTGCGTCGAATCCGCGCGAGATTGACCAGCGTACCGCGTTCATCGCCCTCGACCAGCCGCGAGTAACCCGCAACGTCGAGCGATGCCAAAACCGTCAGCTTGCGAGGTGCTCGCCGCATCGACAGAATCCTTGGGGCAATGTCCGGCAGTTTTGTTCCACCCGGCGCTACCTTGCAAGCAAAGTCTTTGGGCCGGCCGCACGCTTCGGCGCCGTCGCCCGGTCAGAACGGACGACGAAAGCTGAGCATTCATGCGTTTTGCAACGCATCATTATTCAAACTCTCTCAGGCCTTCTCCGGCTTGAATTTGGCCAGAACGACGCCTGCGACGATGAGAATTCCGCCGGCGATCATCCCGGTTGTGATCTGCTCGCCGAGGAACGCCGCCGCATTGGCAAAGGTGAAGATGATCGTCAGGGCAAAGAAAAGCGAGGCCACGACCGTTGATACATGTGCGGCGGCTTCGTACCAGACCACATAGGCGATTGCCGTCGGAAAAATGCCAAGCAGCACCAGAAGAAGAATATCGAGCCCGGTCACTTCGGACGGTAATTGAAACGCGGCAAACGGCGTCATCAGCACCGCGGCGGCTAGAAAGGCGACCAGCATGAAGTTGATACGATCAAGAGTGGATTGCTCTTCGCTGGTGGATTTGCTGGCCGCGACCAGAAACGCCGCCCACGTCGCACCAGCCAGAATCTCGATCGAATCGCCGACGAGACGATCGCCCCCGAGTTCGAAATCGCCCATGACGGTCAGATAGGCGCCGACGACCACGATCAGTGTCGCGAGTGTCTCGATAAGGCTCGGGTGCTCGCGGAATCCCAGGACGAGGATGAGTAAAACGAACACCGGCGCGGTATTTTCCAGCAGCATGGCATTGGTCGCACTGGCATAGTCGAGACCCACGTGAAACAGGGCGAAATTCGCTGCAAGAGCCAGGACGACGGCCAACAACCCCTTGGTCCTGAAGTCAAATGTCGGCCGGCGTCCCGCCATCCGGAGAACGATAAATAACGTAACGGATGCGATATAGAGTCGGATCGTGGCGCTGGTCACACCGGGTATGTCGGTCGACAGAAAGCGAACGATCGTACTGTGGGTGCCCCAGAAAAAGGCGGCAACCAGACCGAGAAGCAGCGGTTTGTAGGTCGCAGATGACACGAACGTCCTCGTCTCAATGATCTGTCTGCAACACCCTATACAACCATCGGGGAACAACATCAGGCCTGCGACGATTGCGTTTGCTGCAACGCAACCTATATTGCGCGCCGACCGCCCCCGGATCCTTGCATTCATGTCCCTACGAAATATCGCCATCATTGCGCACGTCGATCACGGCAAGACAACCCTGATTGATGTGCTGCTCCGCCAGTCCGGCGCCTTTCGCTACAACCAGCGAGTTGCCGAGCGGGCTATGGATTCCAACGACCTCGAACGCGAGCGTGGCATCACGATCCTCGCGAAGGTGACGTCGCTGGTGTGGAAAGACACCCGTATCAACATTGTCGACACGCCCGGCCACGCCGACTTCGGCGGCGAGGTCGAGCGAATCCTGTCCATGGTTGACGGTGCGATCCTCCTGGTCGATGCAGCCGAGGGGCCGATGCCGCAGACCAAATTCGTGCTGCAAAAGGCCCTCCGACGCGGGCTGAGACCGATCGTGGCAATCAACAAGATCGACCGCCCGGACGAGCGCCATACCGAGGTGCTCAATGAGGTCTTCGATCTCTTCGCCGCACTCGATGCCAGCGAGGAGCAGCTGGATTTTCCCGTGCTCTACGGATCCGCGAAGGAAGGCTGGATGGCCGCCGGTCCGGAAGGCCCGACCGATTCAACCGGCCCGCTGTTCGATCTGGTACTTTCCCATTTCCCGGAGCCAACCGTCGAAGATGGACCGTTCCGGATGCTGGCAACGACGGTGGAGGCCAACCCTTATCTTGGCCGGATTCTGACCGGACGGGTTGCCGCCGGGACCGTCAGTGCCAACGCGCCGATCAGGGCGCTGGCTCGCGACGGATCTGTCGTGGAACAAGGCCGGGTCTCCAAAGTCCTGGCCTTCCGTGGCCTTGAACGCCAGCCGATTGAGGAAGGCGTTGCCGGCGATATCGTGGCGATCGCGGGACTGTCGGACGCGACTGTTGCCGATACCCTGGCCGCCCCGGATGTCACCACCTCGATCGCGGCTCAGCCGATCGATCCGCCAACCCTGTCGATGACCTTTCGCGTCAACGACGGTCCACTGGCCGGCACCGAAGGCAGCAAGGTGCAAAGTCGCGTGATCCGCGAACGGCTCTTGCGGGAGGCCGAGGGCAATGTCGCGCTCAGGATCGAGGAGACGGCCGAGCCGGATGCCTTCGTCGTTGCCGGCCGCGGCGAACTCCAGCTGGCGATCCTGATAGAGACGATGCGCCGTGAGGATTTCGAGCTGTGCGTGGCACGACCAAAGGTCCTTTACAAGACCAGCGAGAGCGGCCAGCGACTTGAGCCGATCGAGGAAGTGACCATCGACGTCGATGAGGAGCATTCCGGCATCGTGGTCCAGAAGCTGTCGGAGCGACGTGCCGACCTGCTGGAGATGCGGCCGTCCGGCGGCGGCCGGGTGCGGCTGGTCTTTCACGCTCCGACGCGCGGCCTGATCGGCTATCAGTCGGAACTGCTGTCGGACACCCGCGGCACCGCGGTTTTCAATCGTGTCTTCCACGACTATTCGCCCTATCGCGGCGACATCGCCGGGCGCCGCAATGGCGTGTTGATCTCCAACTCCGACGGCGAAGCGGTTGCCTATGCCCTGTGGAACCTGGAAGACCGTGGCCCGATGCTGATCGATCCCGGCGTCAAGGTCTATCGCGGAATGATCGTCGGCGAACACACCCGCGGCAACGATCTCGAAGTCAATGTGATGAAGGGCAAGCAGCTGACCAATGTTCGTGCGGCCGGCAAGGACGAGGCGGTACGGCTGACGACGCCAATCCGCTTGTCGCTGGAGGCCTCGCTCGCCTATATCGGCGAGGACGAGCTGGTGGAGATCACGCCCAAGTCGATCCGCCTTCGCAAGACGTTGCTTGATCCTCATGAGCGCAAGCGGGCGGAGCGCGCCGGCGCCGCATAACCTCTGCCGGACCGACCAACCGAGCAGACCATCGGTGCCACCGATTGATCCGACGCGCCGCCTCGCCTATCGTCGGAGTCCGGCGACTGGAAAGGAACGGCGGATTCGATGATCAGAGAGGTACCGGCGGACGCCGGTCTCCTGCCCGGCCAGCTCGATACGTTCGACTACCTGGCCTTCCTCTTCCTGCTGATCGCCATTGTCGCGATTGTCGCTTTGGTTCTCTGGTTTCTCGCCCTGCCCGGCAAGATCGCGGTTCAGCGACGTCATCCGCACGCCGAAACGGTGAGGCTGATGGGCTATGCGGGCGCCCTCGCGGTCATTCCATGGATCCATGCCTTCATTTGGGCGTATCACGACTCGCTGACGGTCGACATCCGCCGCTTTCCCAAGGAAGAGGAAAAGGCCATCGACGACGAGATCGCCGAGATAACCGGCGACGACAAGAAGCCGGCAAAAGCGGAGATCGACAAGCCGACACGACTTCCAGACCCGGCTTCGAGCGCCTGAGGGAGGCTGGCTGACCGATGGGAGTCGCCCTTGTCATCACGCTGGTCTATCTGGTCATCGTCTATCTGGTGTTCTTCCGCTTCAAATGGCTGAAGTTCAGCATCACCTGGGGCGTGATATCGTTCTGGATCGGCTTCCATCTGATGCTGATCTTCCTGATCGGCCTGAGGTTCTACACGCCGTTTTCCATCGACGCCCACCTGATCCGCAACACCATCCAGATTGTGCCACGGCTGCAGGGTCCAACGCTTCTCACCGAGGTGCTGGTCGAACCCAATCAGCCGATCAAGAAGGGAACGCCTCTCTACAAATTCGATCAGACGACCTACGAACAGAAACTGCTGGAAGCACAGGCCCAGCTGGCGTCGGCGGAACAGAATCTCAAGATCATGGACGCCAATATCCAGGCCGCCCAGCAGACATTGATCCAGGCGCAGTCGGAGCTCACCTACGCCACAACCCAGCAGCAGCGCTTCACCAATCTGGCGTCTCAAGGCGGCGCCCGCCAGGAAGACGTCGACAAATGGAATGCCGAGGTCGAGGCCGACACGGCAGCAGTGGCGGCCGCCAAGGCCAATCTTGAAAAGGCGCAACTCCAGCGGGACGCAAACGTCAATGGGGTCAATACCGGCGTTGCCCAGGCCCGCGCCCAGGTCGCCCAGGCACAATATTTCCTCGACCAGACGACGATCGTGGCACCGGAAGACGGCTATATCGTCAGCCAGCAGGCCCATCCCGGCCTGGTTGTCGGCGACTTCCGTATCGGCGCAATCGCTGCCTTTGTCACCAATGAAGAGCCGTACATGCTCGGCGCCTTCTTTCAGGAGCATATCAAGTTCGTCGAACCCGGCCAGATGGTGGAGGTGGCGCTCGATACCGCGCCCGGCGTGGTTTTCACCGGCCAGGTGGAA
>JAAEOR010000845.1 GCA_024222895.1 Hyphomicrobiales bacterium
CTTGTGGAAGTCATGCCCCATGCCCGGCAACAAGCTGACGTCGATAACGGTCAGGTGTTCGGCATCGGTCGATGGCGGATGGCTGAGCCAGCGCATGCGGCCCCAGTCGAGGACCTCTTCACCAATCTCTCCGGCGATTGCGAATCGTCGTCCCATTGCCTTCTCCTGCAAGACGGCTGTCGCCCCGAGCCGTCGTCATTGTTTCTTGTCGTGAACCTTGCGCGTCCGCACAGGCGTGTCAAAACCGAAGTCCAGACCGCGATCCGTCCATGTTGAATCGGATCGCTGGTCGTCGACTATTATTCTTTCGCTCTTTCCGGGCGGAAAAGTGCCATCCCTTTTCCTGAAAACGCTTTTTAGAAGCGGATCTCCTTGAAGCTGCGGGTCTGTGCCGTCAGGGCGGTTTCTACCGGCAGGCGTTCCATACTGGATGCGCCGTAGAATCCGTGACAGGCATGGCAGTGCTGCAAGATGAACGCCGCATCCTCCGGCATTGCGATCGGACCGCCATGGCACAACACGATGATGTCGTCACGCACGTTTAACGCGGCTTCAGCGATGGCGTCGATCTCGGTGACGCAGGTGTCGAGGCTCTTGGCGGATGTGACCCCGATTGTGCCGCCGGTCGTGACGCCCATATGGGCGACGACAATATCGGCGCCCGCTTCGGCCATCGACCGCGCTTCCTTGGGATTGAACACATAGGGCGTCGTGAACATGTCGAGATCATGGGCAGCGGCGATCATGTCGACTTCGAGCTGATAGCTCATGCCGGTTTCCTCGAAGCTCTGCCGCATCACGCCATCGAACAGACCGATTGTTGGAAAATTCTGGACACCGGAGAATCCAAGCGATTTCAGTTCCGCCAGGAACTGGGGCATGAGAATGAACGGGTCGGTGCCGTTGACACCAGCGAGCACCGGCGTGTGTGTCACCACCGGCAAGACCTCGACGGCCATTTCCTTGACGATCTCATTGGCGTTGCCATAAGCGAGAAGGCCAGCCGACGAGCCACGCCCGGCCATCCGGTAGCGGCCCGAATTGTAGATGATGATCAGGTCGATCCCGCCGGCTTCCTCGCATTTCGCCGACAGGCCGGTGCCGGCTCCGCCGCCGACGATCGGGATGCGCTGGTCGACCATGTCGCGGAATCTGGTGAGGATTTCTCTGCGGGCAATAGCGGTCAAGATCGGGCTCCTTGTCTCACGCTCACGCCCTGCCGGCGAGGGCGGATGATCCGGCTCTTCGTCGGACGCGGGTCGGTAGTGCCGCCGGATTTTCGCGTTCCGGTCGTATGGGCGCCGACATCGGGATCCTAGCTTTCGTTTTGCAATCGCGTGGCCGAGGCCCCAGCAAAGCCAAGCGCCGCCGAAAGTTCATCGGCGGCCGTCTGAAGATGTCCTAGCGCCTTGGCGCGCTGCGCCTGGCCGAAGCGGACCGCAGGCGCCGACACGCTCATCGCCGCGATGCAGTCGCCGCGGGAGTTGCGCACGCCTACCGCAACGCAGGATGCGCCGAGCGTTCGTTCTTCGGTGTCGCTGGCGTGGCCGAGTTTGCGCACTCTCGCAAGCTCGCGCATGAGCTGTGCGGACCTGGTGATTGTGTTGGGCGTATAGCGCTCCAGCGTCTGGCTCTCGAGCCATTCGGCGAGAACGTTGTCGGGAAGCGACGCGAGCAGAACCTTGCCCACCCCGGTTGCGTGGGGCTTGAGCCGAAGCCCAACAGACGAATCAAGGCGGAGCAGGTGTCTCCCGTCGACTTTGTCGACATAGAGCACCTCGAAGTTCTCGAGCACCGCCAGCTGGACCGTCTCCGTCGTCAGATCGCGAACCTGTTCGAGGAACGGGCGAGCGCGTGACTCAATGGGCGCCATCGCTGAGTAGGCGATGCCGCTCTCCCACACCCGCACGCCGAGAGCATACGTCTTTTCCAAATCGTCAAAATGAAGCCAGCGCGCCTCAGTCATTGTCCGCAGGAGAGCGTGCAGGCTTGCTTTCGGATAGCCGAGGATCTCCTGAAACTCGGTGAAGGCCAGAGGGCGCCCCTCGCGGGTCAGGACGTCAAGAATCTCAAGTGCACGAACAGCCGACTTGACAGATTTCCCCGGTAGCGTATTGCGTTGGTTCATGGTTGAGAACTCTTGTCCACAGTTGCGAACTGCCTTCCACGGCGTTATAAGACCCATCGGGTTGGAGGGAAAGTTCTTTTGGAAGGGCGTGTTGACAGTCATTTGCCGTTGCCGTCTCCAATGATCGAGACGCAGCGATCGGCCAGGTCGCGGTAGATGGCGAAGATCGCCCCAGGGGCGATGGCGGACACGCGACGGCGATTCCGGTCCGGTACTGAATTCGTCCGACAGCAATGAAATGGGGCCAATTGACTTTTCTTGAGACGCGCGTATCGTATTGATATGCCAGTCTCACGTCAAGGGTCAGGGAGCAAGTTGCCGGACCGCAAGGGAGCGCGGCGAGGCCCCCGCGCTCGCATGAAGAAGAGGATGCTCGACGCCGCGATGAGTTTGATGCAGGA
>JAAEOR010000846.1 GCA_024222895.1 Hyphomicrobiales bacterium
CAGAAAGTTCATGGTTGGCGAGCCGATGAAACCGGCGACGAAACGGTTGGCCGGAGTGGCATAAAGATCATCGGGCGTGCCAACCTGTTCGATGCGGCCATCGCGCAGCGCAACGATACGATCTGCAAGTGTCATTGCCTCGGTTTGATCGTGAGTTACATAGACACTGGTGGCGCGAAACGTCATGTGCAGCCGCTTGATCTGTGTGCGCATTTCGACGCGCAACTTTGCGTCGAGGTTGGACAGGGGCTCGTCGAACAGGAACAACTCCGGCTCTCGGGCGATGGCCCTGCCGATCGCCACCCGCTGGCGCTGACCGCCCGAAAGCTGCTTTGGTTTCCGTTCGAGGAGTTCCTCGATCTGCAGGATCTCTGCCGTCCTGTCGACCGCTTTTGCGATCTGGTCAGACGGGGTATTGCGCATCTTCAGGCCAAAACCGAGATTCTGGCGCACCGACATGTGCGGATAGAGGGCATAGTCCTGAAACACCATTGCGATGTCACGATCGCGCGGCGCATCGTCATTGACGACGCGGTCGTTGATGGAGATCTCACCGCCGGTGACGGTTTCCAGCCCGGCGATCATTCGCAAAATCGTGCTCTTGCCGCAGCCGGACGGGCCAACAAGTACGACGAATTCGCCGTCGCCAATCTCGAAGTCGATGCCATGCACCACCTGGAGTTCGCCGTACTTCTTATAAAGCTGTTTGACGGTAACGGTCGCCATCACCAGACCTCCGGCATTGCAGATTTGTCGTTGAGCGTCATCGCGACCTTTCGATCGTCCACGTGCGGACCTTGAACGGCATGAAGTGTAGATCTGGTGCGCCGATCGATTGTTCGAGGAGATCAGTTTCGTCGCCAAGGACCCAGCCAGCAGGCAGGGTGACTTCGACCGGACCACGTGCGCCGGCCGGCTCGTACAGTCTCAACAACAAACCATCCCTGTCCTCGGCCGACTTGAAGCCGCTCAGGCCGAGATCCAGACCTTGAACATCCACCGCGGTCCACACCGACTCGCTTCCCGTTTGAACAGGTCTGCAGAGCAGCGGCTGGTTAAGGTCCTCCGCTTCGGCGAGAACGCCGCCGGACAACCAGTCACCTCGGTGGGGGAAGAGCGCGTAAGTGAAGCCTTGGCGCCCCTCGTCGGCGAGCGGATCGGGAAACACTGGCGACCGCAGCAGACTGAGGCCAAGTTCGTTGCGCAGAGCGTGATGGCCATATTTGCCATCGTTGAGCAGAGCCACGCCGTAGCCATGCTCGCTGATGTCGGCGAAGCGATGGCCCGCGACCTCAAACCGCACTGCATCCCATGATGTATTGCGATGGGTCGGGCGGCGAATGACGCCGTGTGCACACTCGAACGTGGCCTGGTCTGAACGAACGGCGAGCGGAAATCGGACCTTGAGCAGAATTCGTCTTTGATGCCAGTCGATGTCGGTCTTGAACTCCAGGCGAGCCGAATTCGCCCAAAGCCGGATCGTCTGCACGATCTCGCTGTCGCGAAACCGGCGAACGACACGAACCGCAGC
>JAAEOR010000847.1 GCA_024222895.1 Hyphomicrobiales bacterium
GTCCGTCGGGCCGGCCACGGCGACACGGGCCAGATTTGCGCCGGTAGCCGGATCGAGGGTCTCGAACCAGTCGTCGGTCTTCGGCTGCCGCCACTCGCCATTGATGAACAGCCCGGTTGTCCCGTCCCGTTCCTTCAGCCACGCCCGCGCAACGGAGTCGCTTTCCGGCGCCGGGCCGTATTCGAGGTCGTCGAGGATTTCAGCAACCGACATCATTCAGGCTCCCGAACTCATGCCATCGCGTGGTGGTCGAAGGACGCGTAGCGGCCGGTGATGAAGTATTCGAGCTGGCGCTCGATGTCGGCCAACAGCGACGAGGCACCGAATCGGAACAGTGCCGGCTCCAGCCAGTCGTTTCCGAGCTCTTCCTTCATCATGAATTGGTAGGCCATCGCCACCTTGGCAGTGGAGATGCCACCGGCCGGCTTGAACCCGACGACGTGGCCGGTTGCCACGCGATAAGCACGGATCGCTCGCACCATGACCAATGCCACCGGCAGCGTCGCGTTGACGCTTTCCTTGCCGGTCGACGTCTTGATGAAATCGGTACCGGCCATCATCGCCACCATCGACGCGCGACCGACATTGCGCAGCGTCTGGAGATCGCCGGTTCCGAGAATGGTTTTCATATGCGCCGGCCCACAGGCCGCCTTGAACGCCTTGACCTCGTCATAGAGTGCCGGCCAGTCGCCATTCAGGACGTGCTCGCGGGTGATGACGATGTCGATCTCTTCAGCGCCGGCGGCGACCGAGGCCTCGACCTCGGCAAGGCGGGTCTCGAACGGCGCGAGACCCGCTGGAAACGCGGTCGAGACCGCGGCAACCGGAATGCCGCTGCCGGCCAGGGCCTCTTTGGCGGCGGCGACGAACCGATGATAGACGCAGACCGCGGCGACCGTGACGCGCCGATCGGCGAGACCGAGCGACTGCTTGAGATCGGCGCGGAGCGGCTGCCGGGCCTTGGCACACAATCGTTCGACCCGTCCCCGGGTGTCATCGCCGGAGAGCGTCGTCAGATCGATGCACTGGATTGCCTTTACGAGCCAGGCCGCCTGCCACTCTTTCTTGACCGTACGACGGGTCGGCAAGGTCGCCGCCCGCCGCTCGACGGCGGACAGATTGACCCGAACCCGGGCGACCGCCGCCTGGTCGAGCGGAACACCAGGGTTGTCCGGCTGTAGCACCGGACGAGCATTCGGCAGGTGATGAACCGAGGCGGTTTCACGCGGCACAGTTGGGGATGACATGGCGGCTACGGCCCCTCTAAGGTGGTATCGGCATACCTAACACCAGACCCGTTCCATGACGAATCAATCGGGCATCCGAAAACCGATCGATGGCCGCGTGACTTGCCGCGTCGTAGGAACCCACACGACCCATCCATCACAGGAGCGACCGGCATCCATGCCCTTCCAAAGACTCGTTCTGGCGGCCGCCGTCGGCCTGCCACTGCTCGCCGCACCAGCCCTGGCAGCCGACCCGGTCAAATATGCCCGCTATTCCGACGGCGGAGCGACGGCTTACGGGATCGTCGAGGGAGATGTCATTCACAAACTGTCGGGTAGTCCGTTCGAGGAGCCGGAGCGCACGGGTCAGCGTATCTCAGTGGACGATGTCGATCTACTGCCACCGACAGACGCCAGCAAGGTGTTCGCCGTCGGCATGAACTTCGCCAGTCACTTCGCCTCGGCTCCCGACGCCCCGCCGCCCCTGTTCCTCAAACTTCCGACATCGCTCACCGGCCACCAAGCCGACATCATGGTTCCGCCGGATGCGCAGAACCTCCATTTCGAGGGCGAATTGGTGATCGTGATCGGCGAACGTGCAAAGGAGGTCTCTGTCGATGACGCGTCGCATTACATATTCGGCGTCACGGCCGGCAACGACCTGACCGAACGAAGCTGGCAGGGCCGTGACCTGCAATGGATGCGCGCCAAGGCTTCCGATGGCTTCGGACCGGTCGGGCCCTACCTGGTGACCGGCCTCGACCCGAATAACCTCCTGCTGACAACACGATTGAACGACGAGATCGTCCAGCAGGAAAGCACCGCCAACATGATTCATTCACCGGCCAGGGTGGTGAGTTATCTCAGCCACTATTTCACCCTTGAACCGGGAGATCTGATCTTCATGGGAACGCCCGGGCGTACTCGGGCGCTTGCCGATGGCGACGTGGTTACGGTGACCGTTGACGGCGTCGGTACGCTGTCGAATCGAATCCGCTGGCCCGAAGCACAGTAGCCCTCGTCACTTATTGTGGCTTATAGGCGATCGCTTCAATTTCGACCTTGATGTCGACCATCAGTCGCGATTCCGTCGTGCTGCGAGCGGGCGGCTCACTGGCGAAGTGGCGTCCGTAGACCGCGTTGAAGCCGCCAAAGTCGCGGGCATCTTGTAGCCAGACTGTCGTCTTGACGACATCGCCCAAAGTGCAGTCCGCCAAGGCCAGCGCCGCCTTCAGATTCTCGATCGCCTGTTCGGTTTGTTCGGCGATGCCGCCAGCGACGACGACGCCGCTGGCATCGAACGGCACCTGTCCGGAAACAAAAACGTAATCGCCGGCGCGCACGGCCGGCGACAAAGGCACATGCGATGTGCCGAGACATTGCTTGGTCATGATGGTCCCCCGAAATGAGCACGGGATTCGGTCATCCCGCTGATCGCCAGGACCGGTATCAGATAAGTCGCCGGTCAGGCAAACCCGACGGAGAACCAGTGGCGGTAGGGCGCTAGCACGATACGATCAGCGATTGCGGCAAAAGAAGTGACGGCGGTTGATGCCGGCTTGAGCCAGGATCAACGCGCCGCCGATGTTTGTGTTTGTCGGCTCTGGAAATCAGATGAAGTCAACGTCAAAGATGAACCTGACTGCCGGGATCAACGCCGCCGGGTCGACGTCAGACGGAATTCCGTTGAGCTCGATCGTTCCTGCAGGATGTTCGATCAGGAGATCGTTGTCAGCCGACTCGATGCACCCGACGGCACCGAACGATTCCGATTCGGCGTCTTCTTCTTCCGCGAGGACGAGGCAGCCAGTTCTCCGCGCCCGACAGGATCCGACGAGAGCGAAACCCGTGACAAAACTTAGTCGACGCAGCCTGCTTGCCGGAGTCGGCGGCGGCGTTCTTGGATTGTCATTGAGTCCGCTTGGCGCCCAGGACACAGACAAGCGTCCTGCGGAAGGAGGGATCGGCGGAACCGGCATCGTCGGTACGCTGATGGATTTCGGCAGCCTGATCGTCAACGGCCTGCGTGTCGAAACCGATGCGCAAACGGCCTATAGCTCGACGGTGGGCGCGTTCGATCCGGCGCAACTGGCCGTCGGCCAAAGCCTGACAATTGAAGCCACCGGCTCCGAGAAGGGACTGCTCCCCCGTCGTGTTCATGTCACCTATCCACTGGTTGGTCGCGTCGAGTTCACGGACGAAGTCGGCAGTCGGCTGCGGGTGGCCGGTATCGACGTGATCGCCGACATTGGCACAGTTACCGAGATTCAACCGGGAGCCCGCGTCCTGGTTTCCGGTATCTGGCGCGGCGAAAGTGTCGTCGCCGGACTCATCGATCCGGCACCCGACCCGCGCGCATCTCGGCGATCGCCGGGGCCGTCAAGAGCCAGGGTACAAGCGGTCCGCTCTCCGTCGGCGGGCGTCCGCTCAAGCTCGCGCGCGGCTTGTCCCGGCCGGAGCCCGACAGTTTCATCACGGCCACCGGTCGCGCCACGCCCGACCGCTTCGTTGCCGATACGCTGATACCCGGCCGTTTCGTCGGCGCGGCCGGACCGCTGACGCAGCTTTCCGTCGACGGCTATCTCGACCCGATCATAAGGCCGAGGTTGTGCTGGGCGTTGGCATAGCCCTGCTCGACGGCCAGCCGGAACCACTTCACCGCCTCGGCGTCGTCCTGCGGGACGCCCCGGCCGAAGTTGTACGTGACGACGAGGTTGAACTGGGCCTCGGCATCGCCCTGGTTGGCGGCGAGCCGATACCACTTCGCCGCCTCGGCACCGTCCCGCGGCACGCCTTGCCCGTAAGTGTACATTCTTCCCAGCCTAAGCTGCCGGCCGCGATACATGGCGCGCGGTGCAAGGATTGGATTTCATGCACCTACCAGGGCTGACGATCGATGGCGACACGGTGAAATGCGATGGTCAGAACCTGCGCCCGATCGGTGATGGTGCGCCCTATGTCTCCGGGTTCGATACGCCGGAAACTGGCGGTCGTGCGAAGTGCACCGCCGAACGGATGCTGGCTGAGTTGGCGTCCAAACGCATGGGCGAATTTATTGCCACGCAGGGACTGGTCATTGAGGACACCTGCCAGAAAGACCGCTGGGGCCGCCCGCTTGTCGTGCTGCGTCTGCTGGACGGATCAACGGTCGGCCAGCGCATGATCGATGAAGGCTACGCCGAGGTATGGCTGCCTGGTCGGGAAGTGGAATGGTGTGTTAACGGCGGATAGCGATCATCCTGTTGACCAGACTGCTTGACCATTTCATCCCGCCAGCCGCTTCCACCAAGGGCGTTGCTCCGACACCGGCGGTGATGCCGTCTCCCGGGCATGGGTGAGCAGCCGCTGAGCAGCCTCGGCCTGTTGCCGCCAACCATTATTGCCGCGTCAATGTTAACACACATTTCGACAACGTTTGCCACACCGAGTCCGACGCCGCGTGTGCGCCGACGGCATTTTGTAACTCCTCTATATCCAACCGCAGTCTCACTCTTTTTTCGTCGACCACGCCCCAGAAGTTGAAGCCGAGATTAACCGGTGCGCTGAATAAAACTGCGTCTTCAACGGCGATGCCGGGGAGAACGATCGGCTCCAATTGCCGGTCATTGTTCTTCGATAAGACGAGGTCCGCATTGAACCCGGATTGACGAATTTCCAGTTCGTCCGCGAGCACGATTTTGCCGTCACGCTCACTAATCACAAACAGCTGATCCACATCCATTTCGTGCCCATGACACGATGCGGTGGTATCGAGCGAGTAATGCCCCGCGATCTCACCGAAGCCTCGCCGATCAATGGCCTGCCGATAGACTTCCAGCCGCCTCCGGAAAGCCTTGAGATAAGGCTCGGCATCGACTTGGGTGAAGGACACTTCCCTGCCGTCAATGCGCAAAGTGACGTTGTCGAAACCCGCCGACAGCGCCATGTCTGTCACAGACAATGTGGCATCGACCGCGAGGTAGCCCGATGCCAAAACCTGCGCTGGAACACCGAGGACATACTCAAGCGTAGGAACAATCGGCAGTTCCTGCGCCATGCTGTCGAGTTTGGCTTGTGCCTCCGCATGACCCTGCTCCGTCGCAAGCCGGTACCACTTCACCGCCTCGGCGTCGTCCTGTGCCACGCCCTGGCCGTAGTTGTGCATGTAGCCGAGGTTGTACTGGGCGTCAGCATCGCCCTGCTCGGCTGCGAGCCGATACCACCGCACCGCCTCGGCATCGTCCTGCGGCACGCCCTCGCCCTTGGCGTACATGACGCCGAGGTTGTACTGGGCCCCGACAACGCCCTGCTCAGCGGCCAGCCGATACCACTTCGCCGCCTCAGCGTGGTCCTGCGGAACGCCCTCGCCGTAGTAGTACATGTCGCCGAGGTTGGTCTGGGCGGTGGCATTGCCCTGCTCGGCGGCGCGTCGGTACCATTTCACCGCTTCGGCATTGTCCTGCAGCACGCCCGTTCCGTTTGCGTACATGAGGCCGAGGTTGTACTGGGCCTCGACAACGCCCCGCTCAGCGGCCAGCCGATACCACTTCGCCGCCTCAGCGTGGTCCTGCGGAACGCCCTGGCCATGTTCGTACAGGACGCCGAGATTAAACTGGGCGTAATCGTGGTCCTGCTCGGCGGCGAGCCGAAACCACTTCACTACCTCCGCCTCATCCTTCGCAACGCCTTGGCCGAAGGTATACGCTAAGCCGAGCCCAAACTGGGCGCGGGCATGGCCCTGCTCGGCGGCGAGCAGGAGCCACTTCACCGCTTCAGCCTCGTCCTGCGCAACACCCTCGCCCTCCGCATACATGAGGCCGAGGTTGCGTTGAGCGTCGGCTTGGCCCTGCTCTGCGGCGCGTCGGTACCATTTCACCGCTTCGGTGAAGTCTTGGGCCGTGCCTTGGCCGAGATAGTGCGCCAAGCCGAGATTGGTTTGGGCCTCGACAATGCCCTGCTTGGCGGCGAGCCGATACCATTTCACCGCCTCGGCGTAGTCCTGCGGCACGCCCTCGCCGTAGTAGTACATGTCGCCGAGGTTGGTCTGGGCGGTGGCATCGCCCTGCTCGGCCAGCGGTTGCCACAGCCGCAAAGCTTCGGCGTAGTCGCCGGCATTGTAAGCGGCAGAGCCATCCTCTAACGGTCCTGCCACCGCCACGCCTGCAAACATGACGACAGCGATGAATCCGGCGACGAGCTGCTTGAACATGGTGAGCGTCCTCCCTTCGGTTCCCGCCACCCCTACCTCATCGCACCAGGCACCGAGGCAGTGGGATCACCGCTCGGCCTTCGGCTTCCACTCACGCGCCATGCGCTGCGCCTCGGCGAGCTGATCCGGTGTCATCTGCTTTGCGGCGATGTCGCGGTACTCACTCGCGTTCTCATAGCCCTGCTCGGCGGCCAAGTTGTACCAAAAGTGCGCGAGTACAAGATCCTGCAGCACACCCCAGCCCATGTCGTACATGCCGCCGAGGATGAACTGGCCGCTGGCTCCGCCCTGCTCGGCCGCGAGCCGGACCCACTTCACAGCCTTGGCATAGTCCTGCGGCACGCCCTGACCGTAGTAGTACATCAAGCCAAGGTTGGTCTGGGCGACGGCATCGCCTTGCTCGGCGGCGAGCCGGTACCATTTCACCGCCTCGGCGTAATCCTGCGGCACGCCTCGACCGTTGGCGTACATGCCGCCGAGATCGAACTGGGCGTCGGCGTGGCCCTGTTCGGCGGCGAGCCGATACCACTTCACTGCTTCGGCGTGGTCCTGCGGCACGCCGAGGCCGCTGTAGTACGGCCAGCCAAGGCTGGCCTGGGCGCCGGCATCGCCGTGCTCGGCGGCCAACCGGTACCACTTCACCGCCTTGGCATAGTCCTGCGGCACGCTCTGACCGTAGTAGTACAGCCAGCCAAGGTTGGCCTGGGCGACGGCATCGCCCTGCTCGGCAAGTGGCCGCCATAGCTGCACAGCAGTCTCGTAGTCGCCGCGCTCGTAGGCTGCGCGGCCATCCTCGAACGGCCCTGCCACGGCCACGCCCGCCAGCATGACAATGGCGAGGACACCAGCGACGAGCCGCTTGAACATGGGTGAGCGTCCTTCCTTCGGTTCCCGCCGGCCTACCTCATCGCCGCCAGCATCGAGGGCGATGGACTTCGGGTAACGATGGTTTCACCGTTCCGCCGCCGGCTTCCATTCCCGCGCCAGGCGCTGCGCCTCGGCGAGCTGGTCGGGCGTCATGCGGGAGGCGACTTCGTCGCGGCCTTCCTTTGCGTGTTCGTCGCCCTGTTCCGCAGCCAGGTCGAACCACATCCATGCTTGAACGTCGTCCTGCGGCACGAATTGGCCGTTGGCATATAGGTTGCCGACGATGGCCTGAGCGGGAGCAGCGTCCTGCTCGGCGGCGAGCCGAAACCACTTCACCGCCTCGACGTAGTCCTGCTGCACACCTTCCCCGTTGGCATACATGAGCCCCAGGGCCGCTTGGGCTTGGGCACCGCCTTGCTCGGCGGCCATCCGACACCACTTGGCCGCCTCGGCGTAGTCCTTCGGCACGCCCCTGGCAAAGTAATACATGAAGCCGAGTTGGGTCTGAGCTCCCTCTTGGGCCTTAATCTGCGATGGAATGGCGTCTTCCTTCGTCATGCTCTGCTCGGCGGCCAGCCGGTACCATTTGCCCGCCTCGGCATCGTCCTGTGGCACGCCTCGGCCTCTTTCGTACATGAGGCCGAGGTTGAACTGGGCTTCGGCATCGCCTTGCTGAGCAGCCAGCCTGTACCACCTCGCCGCCTCGACATAGTCCCGCGGCAAGCCATTGCCGTTCTCGTAAATGAAACCAAGGTTGGACTGGGCGGGGGCGTTACCCTGCTCGGCGGCGAGCCGGTACCACTTCGCTGCTTCGGTGAAGTCTTGGGGTAGGCCCTCGCCTTTGTCGTACATGACGCCGAGATTGAACTGGGCTTTGGCATCGCCCTGCTCGGCAAGCGGCCGCCAAAGCCGCATGGCGGTCGCGTAGTCGCCGGCATCTAACGCGGCCAAGCCATCCTCTAACGGCCCAGCCACCGCCACGCCTGCCAGCATGACGAAGGCGATAATTCCGGTGACGAACTGCCTGAGCATGGTGAGCGTCCTTCCCTGCGGTTCCCGCCAGCCTACCTCATCGCGCCAGCATCGAGGCGATGGACTTCAGGGCAACGATGGTTCACCGTTCCGCCTTCGGCTTCCAGTCCCGCGCCAGGCGCCGTGCCTCAGCGATCTGGTCAGGCGTCATCCGGCTGGCGGCGATGTCGCGGTTTTTCTTCGCGTTCTCGTAGCCCTGCGCCGCTGCCAGGTTCCACCACATGTGCGCTAGAACCAAGTCCTGCGGCACGCCCTGGCCCTTGGCGTACCTGACGCCGAGGTTGTTCTGGGCTTCGGCATCGCCCTGCTCGGCAGCGAGCCGGTACCATTTCACCGCCTCGGTGTGGTCCTGCGGCACGCCCTCGCCCTTGGCGTACATTTTACCGAGGGCGGACTGGGCTTCGGCATTGCCCTGCTCGGCGGCGAGCCGGTACCATCGCACTGCCTCGGCATCGTCCTCCGGCACGCCCATGCCGTTGGCGTACATGAAGCCGAGGTTGAACTGGGCGTCGGCATCGCCCTGCTCGGCAGCGAGCCGGTACCATTTCACCGCCTCGGTGTGGTCCTGCGGGACGCCCTGGCCCTTGGCGTACATGACGCCGAGGTTGAACTGGGCGTCGGTATCGCCCTGCTCGGCGGCGAGCCGGAACCACTTCACCGCCTCGGCATCGTCCTGCGGGACGCCCTGGCCCTTGGCGTACCTGACGCCGAGGTTGAACTGGGCGTCGGCATCGCCCTGCTCGGCAGCGAGCCGGTACCATTTCACCGCCTCGGTGTGGTCCTGCGGGACGCCCTGGCCCTTGGCGTACATTTTGCCGAGGGCGGACTGGGCCCCGGCATCGCCCCGCTCGGCGAGCGGTTGCCACAGCTGCAGAGCGGTTTCGTAGTCACCGGCCAGATAGGCGTCCCGGCCATCCTCTAACGGCCCAGCCACGGCCACGCCCACCAGCATCACGAAGGCGACAATTCCGGCGATGAAGTGCTTGAACATGGCGAGTGTGCTCCCTTCCACTACCTGCGAAAGGATGCCTAACCCTACTCCTATCACGCCCGTTGTCGTTGACGCGCATCAAGAAGGGGCTACGGGGTCACTCGACCGTTCTCGGTGCGATCAGCCACACATTCGCAGTGACTGAACATTTGAAGCCGCGCATTGCCACCCTGCCACAAAGGGTAGGGCCGGCAAGTCGCATGGGTCGCGACCTCGATAGTGCGCGCCGCGACGAGCCCCGGCGTCGCTGGTACAACACCGTCTTCGGGCTGCCGCGCTCAAGGCTTGGCGAGTAACTGCGATCGCCGCTTGATCTGCGGAGAATGCAGGCTTATATTCCTAGCTGTCCAAGCTGATTTGGCGGGACGGGTGCGGAGAGTTCCGATCGCCCAGTGTGATTTGCATGCGCTGAGTTTGCGCCCGGGCGGGAAACCGCGCCGGGCTTTTTCGTGACCAAGGCATCGATCCGGTCAACTGGGTTGCGAGGGAGGCATGATCGAATGAACGGTGCAGGACTATCGCCGGGCAAGGGGCCGTTTCGCGAAGAGCGAGAGAAAACGCGCACATAGGCGATATCGGCTTGATGCAGCCAAGGCCTACAAGGCGGCTGTGAGGCGGTGAAACCTTGAAGCTGATGGCAGGTCTTCGCCGGGGCGGAGCATTGACCCTCAGAGCGAGGAAGGCCGGCGGATTGTCGGGTCCATGGGTCTGCCCGAGCAGCGGTAGTGATCAAGGGCGCAGAAGAAACATAGCAGACGAGTGCGATGAGTTCAGATAAGCGCACCAACAAGGCTGCCGCCTATCGCCGCTGATACCGAACCGCCCGATGGCTCAAGAGACGAGAGCAGCAACTCAGATCTGAACCGCTCTGCCGAATGTGCCAGGCAGGCGGACTGACAACTGCGGCTTCGGTCGCCGATCACATCGAACCGCACCGTGGAGATTCGGATAAGTTCTGGAACGGCGACTTGCAGTCACTCTGCGCAAGCCACCACAACAAGACAACAAGACGAAGCAGGCGATCGAGCGACGAGGCTACGACAACGCCATTGGCAAGGACGGTTGGCCGGGCGATCCAGCTCATCCGGTCAATGCACAGGGGTAGTAAGCAACCGGGGCTCAGCCAGGTTGTTCACTCCAAAAAGGGAGCAGCGCCTGGTTCTTCGAAGTGGGCGCGCTTTCGAGACAGCCTCTCGATCGAATATTCCTATTGAAGGCCGGGTGACGGCCCGCCCGGACCCATACCGGGAGGATCATGCCTGCGATCATGTACGCTCGCCGGCCAGCGGGTCTTCGCCGTATCTGTTGGCGCCGCGAGTCCCCTCGGTCGCCCACCAGACGATGAGGATGATGATGCCGACCAGCGGGATCAGCGACAGCCACCACCACCAGCCCGAGCGGTCGGTATCGTGCAAGCGGCGCACGCCGACTGAGATGGTGGGCAGCAGCACCACCAGCGAGAATATCCCCGAGAACGGCGCGAAATTGGTGTGGGCGGAGAAGCTGCCCGCCCCCACCGTTACCGTGCCGAAGAGGGCAATGTCGATGCCGCCCAGGATGATGTTGGCGATGAAGGTGAACAGTATCCACAACCAGAATTCCGACCGTCGTGCGCGGCCCGAAAAAGTTACGTACTTGGAAAAGTTGTTCTTGATGGCTTCTGCGAAACTCATGGCTGGCTCCCCCTCGTTTCAACCGCTTTGTCCGGCCCTGTCTCGGGCGCGGCACGGTTGGGGATTTAGTTCACTGACTCAGATCAAAAGCTGAGTTGGAGGATCACAGCTTCTTGCACTCGTTCGACCTATCTGCTGCTCAGTCCTGCCGTGGCATGGCTTGCCCGATGCAGCCCACTCCACATTGACGAACAGACACCATGAGCGGCCTTCGGCATCCCGCACCGGTTAAGTCGCCCCGGAGGCATAAGCAGGGTACTCGACCGAATTCCACAGGAACACGGGACTGCCAACCCGATACGAACGATCCATTCCTTACGTAGAAAGTCAAAGAGGTCTGCCGGGTAGGGAGGGTCAAAATCACGACCACCCTCAGGGCCACAGACCGCGGACATTAGCACAGCATGATCACCATCCGTCATCGCTCGGCGGCGTAACGGCTTCGCTACTATGGTTTCAGCGTTCCGTCGCCGGTTTCCACTC
Source organism: Hyphomicrobiales bacterium (assembly GCA_024222895.1). Taxonomy (GTDB): domain Bacteria; phylum Pseudomonadota; class Alphaproteobacteria; order Rhizobiales; family Kaistiaceae; genus Bauldia. The sequence goes on from JAAEOR010000847.1 coordinate 11,461, forward strand.
ATGTGCCAGGCGCTGCGCCTCGGTGAGTTGGTCAGGCGTCACCCGGCTGGCGGCGATGTCGCGATTCTGTTCCGCGATGTCGTAGCCCTGAGCGGCCGATAGATTGAACCACTTGTAGGCAGGCACGTAGTCCTGCGACAAGCCTTTGCCATGTGGATACATCAGACCGAGATCGTGCTGCGCAAAAACATGCCCTTGTTCGGCGGCCTCGGACCTCGTTCGCTACACGGCGACAACGAGTCCAAACACAAGGATAAAGAACGCCGGGAACACTCCAATCGTGCCCAGCAGGTACAGACCATAGGCGAGCTTGTTCGAGGGCGGGCCGGACCAGGAAAATCCGCGCTGGCCGGTCGCAGCCCTGATGATCATTGCGACCGTCGACGTCCACACGAAGAATATGATGAGCCAGGCGACA
>JAAEOR010000848.1 GCA_024222895.1 Hyphomicrobiales bacterium
AGTCGAGTAGCGGAGAGGGATTTCACCTCTCCGCCCTCACAGAACCGGACGTGAGACTCTCGCCTCATCCGGCTCTTGCTCTCCGGCCTATGGTATATCGTAAGGCTTTGCCTCAGGCACCGGCTCCTCCCGTTTCCGGTTGACCGGTTTCCTCGGCTGGAGAGCCGGGCTCCTTCGCTCCGCCCGCATTACCGGGGTTCATCGCTACTACGAGCCCGTCCGCCCCTGTGCCCCGCATTGGTACTCGGCTCCTCGCGGGTCCGCCGCTCGGAGGTCTCCCTTGGCATCGGAGCACAGGTTCCCACGTTCCACACAAGAGCCTGACACTGGTCTCACGCCGTCTTTATGCCGGTCGCCGCCCGGCCGGTCGGCAGGCACCCTCCGGGCTCCGTCCCGGGCCAACAGTTGGAGCCCGGTTTCGGCGACGTTCCTACGGTTTCGACACCTCATCAACGGTTCACTTCCGTTCGTCTTACCAGTGCACACCTGACGGGTCGTCCCCGCCTTTTCCGCAACGCTCACCACCACGGCCATTGTGCCGCAGCAGCTTGCGGTGGTTTGGACCCTGATCCTGCAATCCGAGCCCGAGGAGCCGACTCC
>JAAEOR010000849.1 GCA_024222895.1 Hyphomicrobiales bacterium
GACTGGTGGCCGGTTTGCCGAACAAGACGATCGCCTACGATCTCGGGATCAGCCCTCGCACGGTCGAGGTGTATCGGGCCAACGTCATGACCAAGATGGAGGCCGGCAGTCTTTCGGACATCGTGCGTATGGCCTTGCTGGCGGGAGTCGTTTCGGCCAGCGATGGTTAGAGCGTGGCATTGGACCGGGCGCCGCCTCTGGCACGGCTACGCAACTGCCGCACTGTCGAGGTGAACGGATCACGGGTCGTCTTTTCTTCGCTCTTTCCGGGCGGAAAAGTGCGCACACTTTTCCTGAAAATGCTCAGAGCATTCCGCTCTTTATCGGAATCGCAGGGGCGATTGAGGTGCGCCGCAGGCCCTGAAAGGCCCGCTTATCCAAGAAGGCTCGGAGACGTGTGCATGGGTTAGTGATTTCTCGGGGGAGAGGCTCTCCCCCACAAGAAAGTGGGGGAGGATGGGCATACCTTTCCACGCTTCAGCGCGACGATCCAATGGCACTCGACGCCTGATTTTCGTCTGGCTTGATCGGGGATGCCCCAACCAGGCGCGGTATGACTGAGGATCTGCTTCTACCTGAAAGCGGATTGCTCTAACGCAGTCGGCTCCAAAGCTCGATGCACCGGCTATAGGCCAAGTCGGCCACGGCCAAGCGCAAAGGCATCGGCGATGAACTGCGCGGCGCCGCGTTTGGCATCGGCCGTGGCGAGAAGTTCGCTCCCGGTCAGAATCGCGCCAACGAAGCCTTCGGTGTGCCAATGCCCCAAGCCGGACAGAACCGGCAGATCGCGCGGATCAAGGCGTGGCCACGGATTGACGTAGAAATACGGTTCCGCGTAGCTCTCGTCGCCGGGCGACAGGCCGACCCCTATCGCACGTGCGGATTCGAAGTCCCCCGCCTCCAGACTGACATAGGTCGCGATGTCGAAATGATGCGCCCAGCATCGGATCGGGCTCGGTCCCGGGCGGATGTCGGCGTTGTCTGACGCGAAGTCCCGCAACACCGAGTCCGACAGCGCAAACCACGACGTCAGAGAAGCCAGCTCTTCTTCTATGCCGTCGGTCGCATAGGTCGCGATTTCGGCTGCCCCGGGCGGCAGGTCGTAGGGATGCGAAACCGGAGACGCCTTGCCGAGGCCAAGACCCACGAGTTGCGAGTCGAGCCAGTCGCCGGCGTCTCCAACCGAGATGCCGGAAAGCGGGCGTTCGGCGACGGTCTGATCGCCCCGGACGACCAACAGCGAGAGGTTGGACAGGGCGAGACCGACGGCGATCGGACCGTCGCCGGTGGCGATCGGGTTCGACAGGAATGCCGCGCGCGCACTGTCCCAGGCCAGGTTGGTATGGCTCTCATCCGGTTCGGCCGGAATGTTGACCCGCGCCGCCCTGGTGACAGGCTGCACCGCCTTGTGAGCCATGTTGCGCGCGTCGATCAGGGTGCCGGGCGGGCAATCGCGCAGGGCAGTTTCCATGGTCATCGATCGCTTACCTTTGCTGCTGGTGCCACACCGTTCCCGGTGAATTCGGGCATCCTCATCCCTCGTCTCCGCTGGTCGCCAAGGGTCGCGCCGAAGACTTGATCTCCATAGTCTCCGGGCACGGGCCCATCGTTTTGACCAGCGCACCATACCATCGCGCCGCCGGCGCGGCACTCAGTCCGTGGAGCAGGGCACTGATCCAGACGGTGTTGACGGCCAGGGCCAGAACCGGCTCGGCAATCTCGGGTGTAACCCGTTCGACAATCAGAAGCGCGAAAAGCGCTGTCGCTAGGCCGCGCGGCCCGAACCAGCCGAAGAACAGGCGTGTGGTCGGTGATGCGTCGGTTCCAAGGAGAGAGAGCCAGATCGCCGCGGGGCGGACCACAAACAGCGACAGAAGTATGATGGCGAGATTGGTCAGGGTGAGATGATGCAGTGCATCGGGAACCAGGACCAGGCCGATGAGCAGGAACGCGCCCCAGGTCAGCAGTTGTCCCTCGCTCTCGGTGAACTCGTAGACGAACTTGCACCGGCCACCGACCACGTTGCCGAAGAACAGCCCGGCAACAAAGGCGGCGATGAACCCGTTGCCGCCGATTTCCGTGGCGCCGAGATAGGCGGCGCCGGCCAGGGCGAGGGCACCGACGCCCTCAAAGGTGTTCGCCGTCAGGTGGTGGTCCTTGGCGAAGAGCAGCGCCCGTCCGCCGATCCAGCCGACGGCAATGCCGACCAACGGTCCGAGAACCAGCTGCATTGCACCGAAAACCAGCCCGTCGGTGGCGCCACCGTCCATGGCTTCGGCCGCAAGGCTGGCAAACGGGAGGACCGCCGGTAGCGCCATCCCGTCATTCAGGCCGCTTTCGACCGTCAGTGCTCTGCGGACCCGCTTGGGCACGACCGGGTTGGTCACCACAACCTGGCCAAGGGCGGCGTCGGTGGGCGCCAGAATCGCGGCGACCAGGGCGACGGCTGCCAGCGGCCAGCCGGGCAGGAAAGGAAACGCGGCCAACGTGCCCGGGGCGATTGTCAACGGCAAGCCGATGGTCAGCATCCGCACCGGCCAGACGTGGCGGACGCGAAGTACCCGGAGATCGATCTGCGCGGCGTCGAGAAAGAGCACGATGATCAGCGCGATCTCGGCGACAAGATGCAGCGTCTCTTCCATTTCCGTTAGAGGCAGGAGATCCGTCCGTGACACCAGCCAACCCAGCGCCAGAAACACCATCGGCGCGGTGATCACTGTGCCGGATATGCGCTTCGCCGCCATGCAAAACGCGGCGGTGAAGCCCGCGATGATCAACAAGCCCGTCGTCATCGACCCGTTCCCCCGGTGCAGATCATCACTGGCCTCAGATGCATTGCTGATCCGTTCCCGTTGGCTCCGCTCCGCTCCCGCGCTTCGGCCGAGCGAAGGCGATCGTGCATGGAACCCGTTTGCGGGATGAAAAAAGCTCCCACCGGAGAGCCGCGGGCGTTCAAAGCGTCTTCACATTAACGCGTCCGCTTGCCGGGGGATCCCGGATCAGGTCCGGCGATCCGCCACACCCGCCCTTGCCTCGATTTGGCGTGGCTGATAGGGCAGGCTGATCCTTGGTTGGCGGCGGGTCGCCGCGCCTTGAGCGCACCTTTGGAGAGAAACAGAATGACCATCACGGTTGCCGACAAGGGCCTGGTGACGGTGTTCGGCGGATCGGGATTTGTCGGCCGTCATGTGGTTCGGGCGCTGCTGAAGCGAGGCTGGCGGGTCCGGGCCGCGGTTCGTCGCCCTGACCTTGCCGGTTTTCTTCAGCCGCTTGGCATGGTCGGATGGGTGCAGCCGGTCCAGGCCAATCTCCGCTATCGCTGGTCGGTGGATCGCGCGGTGGAGGGAGCCGATGCGGTCGTCAACCTGGTCGCGGTGCTTGCCCAGTCCGGCGAGCAGACATTCGACGCGCTTCATGTCGACGGCGCCCGCGCGGTCGCGGAAGCTGCGCGCGATGCCGGCCTTGCGGCCATCACCCATATCTCGGCGATCGGAGCCGATCCCGACTCGGAATCGGACTATGCCCGCACCAAGGCGGAGGGGGAAAAAGCAGTGTCCGAGACGCTGCCCGACTCCGTCATCATGCGGCCCTCCATCGTCTTCGGCCCGGAGGATCAATTCTTCAACCGCTTTGCCGCGATGGCACGCGTGTCGATGGTCTTGCCGCTGGTCGGCGGTGGTCACACCCGGTTCCAGCCTGTCTTCGTCGGTGACGTCGCCGCCGCGATCGCCGACTCCGTCGAGGGCGAGGCGCAAAAGGGGACGATCTACGAGTTGGGCGGCCCGGAAGTCGAAACCTTCCACGATTGCATGGAGATCATGCTGAAGGAAATCAACCGCCGCCGTGTGCTGCTACCGTTGCCCTGGTCGCTGGCCGGGGCGCTCGGGAGTATCTTCCAACACCTGCCCGGCCGGCTGCTGACCGCCGATCAGGTGCGGCAGCTCAAGCGGGACAATGTAGTCTCCGCCGAAGCGGTCAGCGAGAACCGGGCCATCGAGGACCTGGGTATTACGCCGACGAATCTTGCGGCGATTCTTCCTAGCTATCTCTGGCAATACAGGCGCCAGGGCGCCTATGAGCGTCGCGCCGCCTGATCCCCGTGGTATGAGTTCGCCGTCGGCGGTTACACCGTTGGTGACCAGCCAGTGCCGTAGACCAGGCCGAGCAGGATCAGTCCGAGCGCGATCCGGTAAATGACGAACGGCGTATAGCTGGCCCGCCGCAACCAGCGCATCATCAGCGCGACAGCGATGAAGGCAAAGGCGAACGCAAGGCCGCCGCCAAGCAACGCGTCGGCGGTGATCTGCGCGTCCCCGGCCCGACGAAGATCGATTCCGGCAAGCAACCCCGCCGCGTTGATGGTCGGGATCGCCAGCAGCAGAGCGAAACGCGCCGACAAGGGCCGGTCGAATCCGAGAAAGCGGCCAGCCGTCATGCAGATGCCGGACCGACTGACACCCGGCACGATTGCAAGGCATTGCATGCCACCGACGATCAAGGCGTCCCACAGAGTCATGTCGTCGGTGGTGCGTTTGACCGTCGGCCGTCTGTCCGACACCCACAGGAGGACGCCGAACAGGAGTGTCGTCCAGGCGATGATCTCGGTTGCGCGAAAGACATCGGTGACGAGGTTCTTCGCGGCAAAACCGACGATAACGATCGGAATCGTGGCGACGACCACGAGGACCAGCAGTCTGAAACGCGGCCCGCCGCGCCCGGCGACGCCGTCAAACAGGCCACCGATCATTTCTCCCACGTCGCGCCAGAAATAGATGACGACGGCGGCAAGCGTGCCGATGTGCAGGGCAACGTCGAAGGCCAGCATGTCGGCAGCGGTGCCTTCGGCGGCGGGGAACCCGAGTCCGACCAGGAAATCGCGGGCAAGAATCAGGTGTGCGGACGAACTGATCGGCAGGAACTCGGTGACACCCTGCACGGCGGCAAGGAAAAGAATGACGGACAGGGGCATTGCGGGGTGCCTGAACAAGAGAGGAGGCCGAATCGCCTTGTTCCGGCCGCAGGCGGCCTCTATACCCCGAATGCGATTCGCGTGAAGGTATTGTGTAGCTTGGGCCGCGCCTTGATTCTCCACTCCTGATGTCCGTCCTTTATCACCATCCCCTGTCGGCCGGTTCACGCTTCGTGCGGCTGGTCATGGCCGAATATGGCGAAACGGCCGAACTCATCGAGATCGTCCCCTGGGAGCGCGACGATGAGCTTCTCACCTTGAATCCGGCGGGCTCGGTTCCGATCCTGGTCGATGAAACCGACGGTCCGATCGTGGGCGCCGGCGTGATTGGCGAATATCTCGCGGAAACACGGGGTTCGCGGGTTGGCGAGGACACGCTGATGCCGACCGGCGCGGCCGAGCGGGCCGAAGTGCGGCGGCTGGTGTCGTGGTTCCTCGGCAAGCTCGACGATGAAGTCGTCGGCTATCTTCTGACCGAGAAGGTGTTCAAGCGCCATGCGCCGTCGGCCAATGGCGGTGGATCCCCGGACGCGGCGGCGATCCGCGCGGCACGGGGCAATATCCGCTATCATCTGCGCTATATCGGCTATCTTGTCGCCCGGCGCGATTGTCTTGCCGGTCGTGTGGTGAGCTTTGCCGACCTTGCCGCGGCGGCGGAGCTGTCTTGTGCGGACTATCTCGGCGAGGTGCCATGGGAGGAAGACCCGACGGCGAAGGAGTGGTATGCGCGGATAAAGTCGCGACCCAGCTTCCGGCCGATCCTGGCCGACGCGGTGCGCGGCAGCCCGCCGGTGACCCACTACGCCGATCTCGACTTCTGAAACGCGCGCTGGTTGAAGACGCCGCCGCCGCCGGTTTCGATGCTGTCGGTGTGACGCGGCCGGATGCGGTGCCGGAGGCCGCCGGGCATCTGCGCCAGTTCATCGCTGCCGGTCATCATGGCGACATGGCCTGGATGGCGGCAACCGAGGCGCGCCGCGCCCGGCCCAGGACGTTGTGGCCGGAGGTGCGCAGCGTCGTCATGCTCGGCCTGAACTACGGGCCCGACAGCGACCCGATGGCGAATCTGACCGAAAGAACGCGGGCGACGATCTCGGTCTATGCCCGCAATCGCGACTATCACGATCTGATCAAGGGACGGCTGAAGCAGGTTGCGGGACGCTTCGCTGCCCGGGCAGCCGCCGATGTCAAGGTATTCGTCGACACCGCACCGCTGATGGAAAAACCGTTGGCAGCCGCAGCGGGCATCGGCTGGCAGGGAAAACACACCAACCTCGTCAGCCGGGATTTCGGTTCCTGGCTCTTTCTTGGCGCCATTCTCACCAGTCAGGAGCTGCCATCGGACGAGGCTGAGACGGATCACTGCGGCTCATGCCGTGCCTGTCTGGACATCTGTCCGACGGCTGCGTTTCCGGCGCCTTACCAGCTCGACGCCCGGTGCTGCATCTCCTATCTGACCATCGAACACAAGGGACCGATTCCGCCACCACTTCGCTCGGCGATCGGCAACCGCATCTATGGCTGTGACGACTGCCTGGCCGTCTGTCCCTGGAACAAATACGCTCAGGTCACCCGCGAGACGAAACTGGCGGGCCGCGCCGATCTGGAACGACCACTGCTGGCGGATCTGGGCGAACTCGACGACGCCGGTTTTCGGACCCTTTTTTCCGGCTCGCCGATCAAGCGTATCGGCCGGAAACGGTTCTTGCGCAACGTCTTGATCGCGATCGGTAATTCCGGTCGACCCGACCTCGTGCAATCGACGGTGCGGAACCTTGACGATCCGGAGCCGGTGGTGCGCGGGGCCGCCGTGTGGGCACTGAACCGCCTTGATCCGGCATGGGCGCGGTCGGCCCGGAGCGATCGCCTCGACCATGAAACCGATCCCGAAGTCATGGAGGAATGGCATGCCATCGATTGAGCCTGAGTCCCCGGCCGGAAAGGCCACGTCCGCTGAACACAAGCCCGTTGCCGTCGGTCGCAATCTGCAATCCGCACGTCCCGCCGGTGCAGTCGGCGCGGGGTCGATCGGAGC
>JAAEOR010000850.1 GCA_024222895.1 Hyphomicrobiales bacterium
GCTTTCAGCTTTGCCGGGACGAAGCTCGGCCCTTCATGGGCTACCGCGATCGCGCCACCTGCATTGATGGCATAATCGGGCGCGTAGACGATGCCGCGCTCCATCAGCCGCCGTCCGTCGGCGGATGTTTCGAGCTGATTGTTGGCAGCCCCGGCGACGATCCGTGCCTCGATCTCAGGGATGGATTGTTCGTTCAGGACGCCGCCGAGGGCGCACGGGGCGAACACTTCGGCACTGGCAGCGTGGATCCGGTTGGTGGCCGCCGCCGCGGCGTCGAACTCGGACATCATGGCCGCGACCTTGTCGCCATCGAGGTCAGCGACAATCAATCGGGCGCCTGCACCGTGGAGCAAACCGCACAGGGCGCGACCGACATTGCCAAGTCCCTGTACCGCAACCCGAAGTCCGGCGAGTTCGCCGTTGCCGAACGCTTGCGCAACCGCGGTGCGAATGCCGATAAGAACTCCATAGGCGGTGTGCGGCGAGGGGTCACCGACACCGCCGTCGGCGATACCGCGGACATGCACGGTTTCAGTGTGCATTGTTTCCATATCGGCGGGAGTGATTCCGACATCCTCGCCGGCAATGTAGCGCCCACCCAGCCGATCGACAGCGCGGGCATAAGCCCGCAACAGCGCTGGCGTCTTCGATTCCGAGTTGCCGATAATCACCGACTTGCCACCACCGAAATCGAGACCGGCGAGTGCATTCTTGTAGCTCATGCCGCGTGACAGCCGCAGAACGTCGCGCAGCGCTTCCGCTTCACTCTCGTACCGCCACATGCGGCAGCCGCCGAGGCCGGGACCTAGGGTGGTGTCGTGGATGGCGATGATGGCGTTGAGCCCAACTGCACGGTCGTGCACGAACACGACGTCCTGGTGATCATCGAACCAAGGATTGGTGAAGACGGCGCTGATAGGCTGCGGTTGCATAACGTTCTCCTCGGATCAATCGGGCGTCCGGCGACGGGATGAATGGATTGATCTCCCCGACGCGGTTCGATATTGGCTCGTCGCCCCGGCGCGAAGACCCGTCCAATCTTGCGATAGTCGCCAATCACTCCGCGGCACCAGCGTTCAAACCCAATCAGCGCCCGGCGGTGTGAACCACAGAGCCTGGACGTTCTGCAGTCATCGTTGAACATTGAGATGGGAA
>JAAEOR010000851.1 GCA_024222895.1 Hyphomicrobiales bacterium
CCGCAGGGCATTGTTCTGGAATTTCCGGCATGACAGCCGCGTCCACACAATCGCGTTCTTGCCTTCCTTGATGTGCTGCTCGGCCGTGCCGCGCTGATTGTAGAAGGCGACCACGCGCCTGGCCGGTCGGGTCAGGTTGGTGACGATGAAGCCAACGCGCGGGGCAAGTTCGCCCGGATGCCATTCGACCCCCGCCTTCGCGGGTGCAGGCTCTTGGCGATAACGCGGCGCTTCTTGTCCCATGACCCTGCCTGATAGCTGAAGCTGGCATGGGTGCGAACCACATGATTGGGTGGGTGGCCGACGGGTCGCCTCAGCAGGTAGGCGATGCTTTGCAGAAGGATCGCGTTGACCTTGAGACGGATCGTGCATCTGTAGCCCCCGGCCTCCAGAAACTCATAGATGTCCGGTGAGGCGAAGGCGGCGTCGCCACGGAAGTAGCGGCGCAGGTTCCGTTCCCGGTAACGCTCAACGACGGGCTCCAGAACGCCTCGCCAGCCGTCGGCGCTGTTGGACGTTGCCCGGACGAAGTTCGCTGCGTTCCAGATCGCCGAACTGGTTGAACTCGAACAGCGGATGGTAGCAGGCGCAGGCAAAGTGGTCTGTAGGCGCTGCCTTCCTGACCAGGGCAATCGGGTGAGTTATGGCGTGACATTTGTTGCAAGTGCTGAATCTGTGAGTCCCCATTGATTCGCTTGGGAGATTCCGCCGATGGCTGCGACCGACGATGCGATACTGGAGAGCGTTGTTTTTCTGGATCATTTTGCGGATTTGCCGGACCCGCGG
>JAAEOR010000852.1 GCA_024222895.1 Hyphomicrobiales bacterium
ATGAATGGCTGCAGCTCGACGCCAAGCAGTTTGCAGTAGTCGATGACCCGGGTGTGATGTTGCGGGATCCGGCCGGGGCCAGTGTTCCAGTAGTTGCCCGGATCGTTGGGCGGGACGTCGCCGACCGGTTCGAAGGTCATCGTCGTCGGGCTGTCCCAGTCGGTTTCGCGGTAGCTGTCGCCATGACGCAAGGTCAGGCTGCGCCCGCCGACCCGCCAGGTCGCCTCGAGGATCTCCACATCGGCGCCGGCGCGCGCCAGGCGCAAGGCGCTGCACAGGCCGGCAACGCCGGCGCCGATGACCACCACCCGCTTGCCGTCCAGGCTGCCGTTCGGCAAGGGGGCGACCGTTTCGCCAGCGGCGCGCGCGTTGCCGCCAACCAGGCCGAAGGCGTTCAGGGCAGAGTAGGCGGCACCAACGCCGCCAAGGGCAGCCAGCCCTTGCAGCAGACCGCGCCGCGTCAGGTTTGTCGTCAATCGCGCCAAGGCCTCAACCCCGAATGTTTGTCGCCAATGACGTCGACATTGTACAGACGATCGCGCACAACGCTATGGTCTGTCCGCAGGCTGATCGGCTCACACTCCTGCACACATCGCCTTGCGCAATGATGCATTACGTTATATATACGAGTATCGTGTAATAATACACTCTTAGAGTGCAGTGTGAGAATGCGGGCCCTGGGTTTGCCGCGTCGAGGACGAGGCGATCGAAGCGTGCAGCAAATACAATTTCCGACCACCGCTGCCGGGTCGGCCGGGGGGCGATGGAGTGAGGCCCTGAAAGGAGGCCAATGGCGCTCAGGCTGAACCTGGAGGATCGGCGGTCAATCCGGAACAAGGACGCCGGACTGATTGAACCCTCGGGGCTTGCGCTTGCCCGGGATGGCGGCGGATTCTGGACCGTCAGCGACAACAAGCGCCGTCTGTTCTATCTTCGCTTCGACGGCCGCACGGCCCCGAACAGAACCATCAAGCTCCCTGACCGCGGCATGGAGGGCGTGACCAGCCATCCGAACGAGGATGCTGTCTTCCTTGTGCGCGAGCCGCGTAACGAAGTCCTGCGCGTCGATGCACGAAGCGGCGCTGTGACGAACCGGCGGCGACTCGCCGATATGGTCGGCTACGAGGCTGTGGCGGGTTTTTTCGACGATGGCGAAAAGAACAAGGGTCTTGAGGGCATTGCCTGGAACAGCGACACCGGCACGCTGTTCTGTCTCAAGGAGGCCAAGCCCGGCCTGCTGATGGAAGTGACGCCGGATCTGATGGTGATCCGTCTTCACGCCCGGCTCGACGCCGACAACGGCTTCACCAACTCGGACGGTGATCAAGAACGGCCGGATTTCAGCGGGATCAGTTTCGACCCCTCCCGGTCGGCATTCTGGATCGTCAGCGACAAGGCCAGGCGGCTCTATCTCTATGATCCGCTCGGGGATCGCGTTGTGGACAGCGTGGCGTTGGCGTATCGCCAAGGTGGCAAAACAAGGCGGATCAGGAAGGCGGAGGGGGTGGTGTGCGATCCCAGGACCCGCCGCCTCCATGTTGTCAGCGACCGCAGCGCTCGGCTCTACACATTCGAGATCAAGGAAACCTGACCCGCATCTGTCCCCACCAATAGTCCGCCGCGCGGCTGGCTATGCTAACCGTGTTTCACCGCGCTGGCTGCGGATGGTACGGCGCGCCGGCTGCCGTGAGCGCGCCCTTGCGTGGCAGCCGGCGCGATGAGAAGACAGAATCGCTTTGTTGTTGGAACAGGAGAATTCCAGATGCTCAAGATAATGGTTATGGTGTCGGGTCTTGTACTGGCGATGACAGCGCCGGGCTTCGCGGCCGACTGGGTGGTCATCAAGGCGGTAGACGGTTGCTATGTCACGCGTCACAAAAAAGCGGGTGAGAATCAGGTGGGCGGGGCACACGCCAGCCGGTCGGAAGCGACCAAAGCCATGAGATCAATCCCGGCATGTGAGACTGCCAACATCGACGTCGACCCGGATACGGATTCCGATATTCCCAACAATTGACCGCCCCGGGCGAGGGGCGGGCGCGTAGCGGCAGCCTTGAAGGACGCGGACTTTCCCCCCTCAAACGCCGCGCCCGATCGCCTGACCGGATTGCACGATCAGGTGTACGCTGACCACGTCGGAGCCGGGGAAGGTCAGCTCCTCGGCCGGGTTGAACTGTTCCAGCACCAACACCTTGTCGGTCCAGCGGACGAACCGCTTGACGAAGGCGAGCGGTGGGCCGCCATCGCCGCCGGAGATCTGCGCCACGGTGAACTCGCCTTTTCGC
>JAAEOR010000853.1 GCA_024222895.1 Hyphomicrobiales bacterium
CGTTCGGGACGCAGAGGTCGATGGTTCAAATCCATTCGCCCCGACTGAACTGGACAGAAAGCCCTTTGACGAGCACGTCGAAGGGCTTTCTCATTGTGGGCACCAGACTTACGTCGTCGAGCCGAAAGTTCAAACTGGACTTTTGCAAACGGAAGCGTCCCATTGAATGTTAGAAATTGACGACGGTCTCCCGTTCGGCGACAATCGCCGGGCGAGAGAATCCCAAAAAGGCTGGAGAGTGAATCCAGCCGTGGAAAGGAGACCATCGTCATGGATCAGTGTAGTTTGATTGAGTTGCTTGGGCAAGCGAGCGGTAGCGAGGCGGGCGAGATTTTCCGGGAGTATCTTCGAGGCGGGGTTCGGATGATGCTGACTCAGGTGATGGCCGCGGAGGTGGCCGAACTGTGCGGTCCGAAGTACCATCCGAGCGAAGAGGCGACGTGCCGCCGTGCAGGCAGCGCGTCGGGCTACGTCGTTTGGGAAGGCAACCGAGAGGACGTGAAGCGTCCTCGTGCTCGTCGCCAGAAAGACGACGGCTCGACCGAGGAAGTCCATTTACGGACTTACGAATCGGCGCGACAGTCGGACCAACTCAACGCGATGATACTCCGCGCTCTTTCGGCGGGCGTGAGCGGCCGCGAGATGGGCGATGTCCATCCGGAATCTCCGAATGTGAGCAAGTCGAGCGTATCGCGTCTCTGGATTCAGGCGGGCGGGAAGCTGATCGACGAACTTCGCTCTCGCGACATTGCCTCGCGTGACTGGCTGGCGTTGATACTCGACGGCATCGTGTTGAGCAAGGACCAAACGGCAATCGTCGCGGTCGGCGTGTCGTCGGGCGGGACGAAACACATTTTGGACTTTTCGCTTGGGAGCACGGAGAATTACGAGGTTTGCCGCGATTTGATGGGGCGTCTGGTCGATCGCGGTTTTGCCCCGACTCGCCGGTTACTGTCCGTGCTGGACGGATCGGCGGCGTTAAAGAAGGCGGTCTTGAGGTTCTTTCCCGACGCGGTGATTCAGCGTTGCCTGGTGCATAAGGAGCGGAATATTCGCGCGAGGCTGTCGAGGCGTGATTGGGGTGAGCTAGCCAGGCTGTTCAAACGTCTTCGGCAGGTCGAAGGAGAAGAGGCGGCGCGTGAAGTGCTTCACGACCTGGAGGATTTCCTTGGAAAGAGGAATGCCGAATCGTTGTCGAGCCTTCGCGAGGCGGGCGACGAGTTGATCGCATTGCATATTTTGGGTGTGCCGTCGACGTTGCATCGGAACCTGTTGAGTACGAACCTGATCGAGAACTCGTTCAGGAACACGCGTCGCAAGTTGGGTCGGGTAACCCGTTTTCGGGCAGAGACGGATCAGGCATCGCGATGGCTGGCGTATGCGTTGCTTGAAGTGGAGAAGGGCTTCCATCGGCTCTCGGGCTGGCGCGATCTGCCGGCGTTAGGGCGAGCGTTGGAGAGGCCCCCTGTGGCGTCGCGCTCGGATGGGGCGGCGTCTCCACTCCGGGCTGCGCCCTCCGCTCCGTCGCCGCCCCATCCGGCCGAAGGTTGACGTCAACACAGAATCGTAGTAGCGTAACTTACCCGGAGACCAACGTCAGTTTTAACAACCTTTGGGACATCCCCAATCCCAGGAAGAAGACTGACAGCAGCGAACGATACATCTGGGTTTCCGCCATCAGCTTCGCCGTGAAAGCGCCCGCTGCGGAATAGTGCAGTCGCAACCAGTCATACCAGATCCAGATCGTTTGATCAGGCGGAACCTGAGCGCCCTTTAGGTCACA
>JAAEOR010000854.1 GCA_024222895.1 Hyphomicrobiales bacterium
CTGGACAAGCTGTTCGACGCGCTTGGCACCGCGCCGCGCCAGGTCGTGCTGATCGACGCCTGCCGCAACGACCCCTTTCCGCTGTGCCCGAGCCGCTCGGCTCGCGAGGGCAGCGGTTTTCGAGGATTCAGTCGCATTGCGGCCGAGGATCAGTCATTGCTGATCGCCAACGCGACGCTGCCCGGCGAACTCGCCGCCGATGGCGAGCCGGGCGGCCACTCACCCTTCGCCAAGGCACTGCTGGCCCGGTTCGAAGCGAGCCCGGATGCGTATCTTCGCGACGTACTCGACCTGACGGCGCGCGATGTTCAGAAGGCCACTGGTGGCGGCCAGGTACCGGAGGTCACGACGCGCGGGGGCGCGCCCCGCATCTGCCTCTCGGCCGAAGGGTGCGGCGCCACGCCAGGCGTAAGCGCACCTACGACCGTCGACTCCGGTTCCGCGGATGAAGTGATCGCGTTGCTGGCGCGGCTCGGCTATCCGGTCGCCGGGCGCGGCAGCGGCGACAATCTTACCGACGCGATCAGCGCCTTTCAGACCAGCGTCGGCTTGCCGGCGGACGGGCAAGTGTCCCCGACGCTGCTGGCCGTGCTCCGTGCGACCACGCAAGTCGCCGCGCTGCCGCCCGACACTCCTGCCCCAACCGCGGTCGAACCTGAGCACCCGATCGGTGACACGTTCCGCGACTGTCCGTCCTGCCCGGAGATGACAGTGGTCGCCGGGGGCAGCTTTGCGATGGGCGCGGGCCCCGACGATCCGGCCGCACAAACGAGCGAACAGCCCCAGAGAGCGGTGCAGATTGACCGGCCATTCGCCGTGTCGCGCTTCGAGATCACCTTTGACGATTGGGAAACGTGTGCCCTCGAGGGGGGATGCAATGGCCACAAGCCAGAGGACGCCGGCTGGAGCCGCGGCACGCGACCGGTCATCTACGTGTCGTGGGACGACGCCAAGGTCTATGTCGACTGGCTGCGCCGCAAGACCGGCAAAGCCTATCGCCTGCTGACCGAGGCTGAATGGGAATACGCCGCCCGGGCCGGAACCACGACACCGTTCTCCACCGGCGCTTCAATCACCACCGCCCAGGCAGTGTTCGACAACAGTGGCGTTGCCGGCGATCGCGACGACTACCTTGGCAAGACGGTCGAGGTCGGCTCCTACCCGCCGAATCCCTACGGCCTGCACGACATGCACGGCAATGTCTGGGAGTGGGTCGAGGACTGCTGGAACGACAGCCATGACGGCGCACCGGTCGATGGCTCTGCCCGCGGCGGCGACTGCACCCGCCGGGTGGTCAAGGGCGGCGCCTGGTATTTCGAGGCGGAGTATCTACGCGCCGCAGCCCGCCAGAGCTATCCGGCCACAAGCCGGCTGAACGTCGTCGGGTTTCGCGTCGCGCGGGGATTGGAGTAATATCAAGGGCTTTCTTCGGATGGCGCGCGCCGCTCGCCATCGAGTCGACCCGGAACGAACTCTAGACGAAAAAAATGGCGGCCTCGAAAAGCCGCCATTTGCATTGGCAGGAGCGAGTCAGTCAGCCCTGCGGCGGATACCAGATCGGTGCGGTATATGCGCGCTCCTGTCCGATGGTCTCGGCACCCTCCGGAATCTCGACGCCAAACCGGAAGGCGTCATAGACCACCCAGCGCGGCGTCGGGATTTCCAGGATCCGCGCATAATAGAAGGCTGGCTGGGCCGGATCGAAGTCTGGGTCAGTCCACACCGTGCCTAGTTCGGACGCACCAATTGTGTTGGTCCAGTTGGCGCTAACGATGTCCACCGTGTTGCCTACAGAAGGAAGGACCCCATTCGCGTCGGGTTCCCGGCCATCCGACCACGCAACATCGTAGATCTTCTCTTGCGTGTTTCCGTCTGCGTCGAGCCAGCCTTTGACGATCTGAATGCGGTCGAGATTTGCGCCCAAGGGGTCGCGAAGCGCGTAGACCATGAATGTTGGCGACCCTGCTTCGTTGCGCGAGGGTAGATCTCCGCCCATCGGTACGCCCTTCTCATAACCGCGGAAGGCGGGCTGGCGGCTGTTTAGATCCTCGGCTGTGTACCCCCAGCCGCCGAAAAAACGGACCATCATGCGAGGTCCGGTCGTTCCGTAAACCTCTCTACGCGCCATCGCGTCCCAAATCGATGCTCGCGTGTTCTCCTCTGCCCAGACCGCCGCATACCCGGAGGAAACCAGTTGGTAGCCCTCGAAAACACCGTTTTCGGTCTTGGTGAAGGGATGCATCATCCGATTCGGACTGGGTTCGGCATTTGTTGCCTTGCCGAAGAAATTATCCTCCTCCGCAGTGGACAGAGCGGTGTGACTGTCGGTCGAGCCAACCATTCCGAATTTATAGGGATTGGTGCCAAGACGCTTTTCCAGCAGAAGCCCGTTTTTTAATGCCTCACGTGCATATTCGTACTGCAGCATATCGTTGGTCTTGGCCTCGGAGAGATCGAGATTGCCAGCATCCCATGTTTCATAGTCCGCGAATGCATCGTCAGGTGACAGGAATGGATGCGCCTCGCCGTCGCCCTTGATCTGGGTCGCCTCGTACATTGGCTCCCACTTCGCCCGCTGTTCCACATAGTCAACGTCGAGCATGCGGCCGGTGTATTGGGTGTCGATCGGGAACATGATCCCGTTCGAAAGATTGCCGTTATGGGCGAGTGCCAAAACCGAACCGCCGATCTTGGCTTCGTAATTTTCCATCCACTCGTACAGATTCAGCGGATCGGTCGAGCCGACCGGGGCCTGAGTGGTATAGGGCACGACTTGGCCCGCCTTGTCGGCGTCGTCGCGGAAGATGACATTGCGATGGAGATTGTTGCCCTCGACAAGTGAGGTCCACTCAAAGCCTATCAACGCCGTGAATCTGCCAGGCTCATTGAAACGATCCGCCGCATCGACAACCTTTTCCCACACGGATCTATATGTTTTTCCGCCCGGCGAATATTCGGCCATCATTTCCGGGTCGATCTCACCCTGCGAGAAAGTCGCGATCAAGTCGAGCGCGGCCGCTGCAGAGGCTTCCCCCCCTGCCTGGAGCCCCTCGTACCAGGGCTTTGCCTGATCGAATTTCAGGATATCGGGATCGCCAGCCGCCAGATCGTTGAAAAAGCCCATGGCGTCCGAGTGATCAGCGATCACGAGCCAGTCGAGTGGTCGCCCCAGTTTTGCCGGCTGGCCGCTAGACGCCGTGACCTCCTCGCCTCTGGCGAAGCGGTAGGCATCGTCAAGGCCGAGGCGCGCACCGAACAGACCGGCATCGACCGATAAGCCAGTGTGTAGATGGGTGTCTCCCCAGAGCAGCTTGTCTGGAAAGCTTCGCTGCGCGTATGGGGAATAAGCCTTTCCTGGATAGAGATCGGCTAGCGATTCCTCGGAAGGTACGAATTGTGCGGACGCAATACTGGTTGATACGAGAAGGCATGCCGTCGCGAGGGTGGTGGTGGTTCTCATCGAATTGGTCCTTGGTTTGGGAGTTAGTTTGTTTCTATTGATGTTTCTGTCGCTGTAAAGGCGCGCGCCACCCAGGTCCCCTTCATCGTACTCTGGAGCGCCATAGAGGCGATCGCCGATCTCGAACTGATGGAGGTGGTAATCACGCCAGTCGAAGACTGCCTGGATCACCCCGTGCAGGCGGCGGAGCGTCAGGTCCGACGGAAGTCAACGCGACGCCAGATCGGCGACTCCATTCGAGAAAGCGTGATCTTGAGCCGCACGACTTCCCGGCTGATTCGGCCATCTTCCGTCCCCGTTCAGACTTGGTAACGGGGTCGATTAGGACATCGCAGCTGATTGCGCCGACTGAATGACATGGACCATCGACAAATGCGACGCCGCTATCGCATTGGCGTCTCCAGCCACTGAAAGCTGCGTCAAGCTTCGCCACAATCCGGTTGTTGGAAGCCGGGACACGGATCGATCGCTGATGCGAAGAAGAGCTGTGTTGCCGAGCCATCCTTTCTGCGTAATTATTCACGCAATATTGTTTGACTCTTTCCTCTCGAGTACGCAAATATATACGCACGGGCAGCAGCTTGAAATGCCCAAGATTGAAACCGACCGGAAACAGATCGTCGACAGGCTCAACGCTGACGGTTGGCACAACACGGGCGGCCGCAATCATGACAAATACGTCAAGGAAGGCAGCCGGTCGATCATGGTCCCACGCCACAGAAAGCTGTCGCCCGGTCCATCGCCAAGGCAGCAGGCTGGATCTAGGCCGCCCCGTCACTCCGGAGAAACCGAGCCATGACCAGATATATCGCACTGATCGACGGGAAGCGCGGCGCCTATGGCGTCGCCTTTCCCGATTGTCCCGGCTGCACCGCCATGGGCAAGTCCCTCGACGAGGCGCTTGCCAACGCCCGCGCGGCGCTGTTCGAATGGATCGACGACGCCGCGGCTGATGATAATATTCCCGAGGCGCGCACGGTCGAGGCCGCCCGAGAGGACTCGGAAGTCGCCAAGGCGATCCGCAAGGGCGCTGCGCTTGCGGTCGTACCGTTGATCCGTGAGAGCGGCCGGCCGAAGCGTGCCAATCTGTCTCTCGACGCGGGCCTGCTCGACGCGATCGACGAGGCCGCCGCCGCGGCTGGTCTCACCCGCTCGGCCTTCCTCGCCTCGGCCGCTCGTGAAAAGATACTGGCGGGTTAGGTCGCGGGGACCCCATCAGAGGTAATGCGGTCGGAGCAATGCTCCCGGGGAAAGGGTCGGCCGCGACGCCCGGCGCTCCCGCCCTTACTCCGCCAACGCCAGGTCGCCGACCACCAGATTATCGATCTTGGACAGGAGCGGCTTCTGCTCAAGCCCGAAGGACTTGCGCGCCGTCATCCGCACCTTGTCGGCGGTGTAGACGAACAGCTCGATCGTATCGATCCGGTTGTCCTTGTTGCCCACCGGTGACTGGTCGGCCGCGCCCGCCAGACCCGAGATCATGTAACGGGTGAAGAGACCGATGCCGTATTCGGGGTCTTCCAGCGAATGCTGATCGCGGTCGGCCGCGGTAAAGACGGCGAGCCCCGCGATCGGCTGCTCGGGCATGGCCATGACGTCCATCTCCGGCAGATTCGGTGCATCGACAACGTCGGTGACCGTATCCGAGAAGGTCGCCTCCAGCATCAGCATGATCGTGCGCGCCCCGGCCTGGCCGAGATTGGTGTGGAGACGCTGAAGCGGATAGGCCGTGCCGGCAAGGTCTTCCGGATCGGCGTCGACCGGCAGCAGATACCCGATGCCCGTGTCGCTCGCCATGCCGTGGCTCGAGACATAGACGATCACGTCGCCGGGGTCGTCACCGTCGAGACGGGCCGCGAGTTCTCCGGTGGGCGCGTCTTCGTTTCCGAAGACCCGCTCCAGATCGGCTCGGGTGGCATCGCGCAGGTCGATGATGTTCTCCGGCTGGTAGCCGAGCTGCTCGGTCAGGAGGCCGGTCATCGCGTCGGCATCGGCGTGGCCATAGACATTGCGATGCAGCCGGTCGCCATAGTTCTCGTTGCCGATCACCACAGCGATGTCCTTGTCGTTGTCGACGCTAACCGGATAGGCCTCATAGAGCGTACGCACCTCGGTCTGCGTGTGAACGACCGGACGGGACGGCAGGTAACACAGAGCCGCCGGGGCAGCGCACAAGGTGATGTTGGCCGCCGCCTCCATCTGCAGGATCTTGTTGAGCGGCAGCCAGCCATTGAGGCTGACGCAGGCGTCGCACCAGCGAATGCCGTGCTCGGCCGCAGCCGAATGCAAGAGGGTCTCGCCGAAGAAGGCCGGTTTGGGCAGACAAGCCGCCGATTGCGGTGTGCAGGCACTGACGCCGGTGTTCGGCCCATATGCCGCGACGTGCAAGACATGGAGGTCCTGCGGCAGGCAGTGTCCGGGCTGCTGCGGCGGGATCGGCGTGGCGAGGAGCGGCCCGGCCAGCGCCACGGTCACCACCGGCGGCGCCTCGGGCGTCACCTCAGGTGGCGCCTCTGGTGTATGGCAAAAACGGTAAAGAGCGACCTCGGTCACCTTGTCGGTCAAGTCCACCCGACGTTTGGCCAGACCGTTGGCCTCCTGGAACGCCCGCCAGGCCCTTTGTGTCGCTGGCCCGCGCAACCCGTCAATCGGGCCGGGGTTGAAGTCGAGAACCGTCAGACATTCCTGGATATGGCGAACGTCGACGGTAACTTGCGGTTTGGCAACTTCCGGCCTGGGCTGATAGCAGCCGCCTTTGCCGTTTGGCTTGTAGCCGCTGACACAAACACAGACCGAACCCTGCTGTTCCGTCGGCCATTTACAGCTCACCGGCTCGGGCTGAGGATCCTTCGGGATGTAGCAGCGCTCAAGCCGCGATGAATAACGTGCCGGTGGCTTGCAGGTCGCCACATCCGGCTTTGGCACAACGATGATGCCGCGGTTGACGACCGGCTTGACCACTTTTTCGGGCAGCTTCGGCGTGATGCACCGACCCAGTCGTTTCGCATAAATCGCCGGCAGCTTGCAGCGAACCGGATCCGGCGTGACGATCTTCTTGCCCGGTCGCTTGATCTTCGGCTTCTTCTCCCTCTTCGGCTTTGGCGTTACCACGCTCGGCGTCACTCTTTTCAACAAGCTGCGCCCAAGCTTTGCCGCCTCGGTGGACTCCGGCACGATGGCAATGCCGGCGACGGCAATCGCGATGGAGGTGAAAAGAGCGATGGTCTTCGCGGGCGCTTGTCTCATCGGACAGGCCTCCTTGCGCCGGACCGCGACACCGAGCGTCGCGGATCTCCCACACATTAATGAGGCCTGAACAAACGGGGCGCAGTAACCCCGGTCACACCAGGGTTCGGCGAAGAGGCTGCGATCCCTCTCCCCCGCGGGAGAGGGTGGTGAGGCCGCAGGCCGAACCGGGCGAGGGGGAATCCAGTTGATCGCCTGGCCCTTCCGTTTCCGGGGCGCCGACCGGGCCGCCCGGCGATCCGCTCCGGAACGTCGCGTTTCGTTTTCTTCCGGCGCTTCGCAGCCCCCTCACCCGACCCGCCGCTCCGCGCCGGTCCACCCTCTCCCACCAGGGGAGAGGGATCGCGGCGTCTGCCGGTCACGTGATCATTAGCCGAGGCGTTCGTCGAATCCGGTCAGAGGTGGGACCATGCGTCACCCGTCAAGAGTTCAAGGCAGTGTGTATGCAGTTTTCACCGTGGTGAAGAACTCGGCTGCGTAGCGACCCTGCTCACGTGGCCCATAGCTCGAACCCTTTCGGCCACCGAAGGAGACGTGGTAGTCGACACCGGCGGTCGGCAGGTTGACCATCACCATGCCGGCCTCCGAGTTCCGCTTGAAATGGGTCGCGTGTTTGAGACTGGTGGTGCACACGCCCGAGGTCAGTCCGAACTCGGTGTCATTGGCAACCGCCAGAGCCTCTTCGTAATCCTTGACGCGAATGACACTCGCGACCGGCCCAAAAATCTCCTCGCGATTGATGCGCATGTCGGGCTTGGTGTCGGTGAACAGGGCAGGCTGCATGAAAAAGCCCGGCGTCTCCCGGTTCAGCCGGTCGCCGCCCCATCGCAACGTCGCCCCCTCGTCCTTGCCGATCCCCACATAGCTCTGGTTCTGGTCCAGCTGCGTCTGGTCGACCACCGGCCCGATATGGGTGCCCGACTTCAACGCGTCGTCAACCACCAGCGCCTGCATTCGCTCCGCCAGCGCATCGACGAAAGCGTCATGGATGCCGTCGGTGACCACCAGCCGGGACGAGGCGGTGCAGCGCTGCCCGGTGGAGAAGAAGGCGCCGTTGGCGGAGGCTTCAACGGCGACGCCGAGGTCGGCATCGTCGAGCACGACAAGCGGGTTCTTGCCGCCCATCTCAAGCTGGAACTTGCGCATGTGCTGGACCGACGCTTCGGCGACCCGCTTGCCGGTGGTGACCGACCCGGTGAAGGTGATTGCGGCGACATCCGGCGAATCGAGAATGGTCTGACCGACCACCGATCCGCGCCCCATGACGAGATTGAGCACACCTTCGGGCAGGCCGGCGCGGTTCAGGATGTCGACCAGCGCCCAACTGCACCCGGGCACAAGGTCGGCCGGCTTGATCACCACCGTATTACCGAAGCAAAGTGCCGGAGCGATCTTCCAGGCTGGAATGGCAATCGGGAAATTCCACGGCGTGATGATACCGACGACGCCAAGCGGCTCGCGGGTGACCTCGACCCCGATCCCCGGGCGAACGCTCGGAATCGTCTCCCCGGCCAAACGCAGGCATTCGCCGGCGAAGAAGTCGAAAATCTGCCCGGCCCGCACCGTCTCTCCGATCCCCTCGGCCAGGGTCTTGCCCTCTTCCTGGGCAAGCAGCTTCCCGAGCTCGGCGCGCCTGTCCATGATTTCATCGGAAGCGGTCTTGAGGATGTCATGCCGCTGCTGGATGCCGCTGCGTGACCAGGCGGGAAAGGCGTCTTTCGCAGCAGCGATCGCCGTCTTTGCGTCCTCGGCCGATGCACGGGCATAGTGCCCGACAATGTGGTCGGTGTTGGACGGATTGACGTTTGGCGCAACTTCACCTTCACGCCATTCGCCACCGATATAATTCTTGTGCAGATCTTCCATCAATTCTCTTCCCGTTTGTGCGACCGTCGTCGACCGACGGCCGGATTCCTAAAGTGCCTCGATCCTGGTCTTCTCAGCCTTGGCCACCTCGAGCGGGTTGACCAGCGGCAGGCCGAACTCTTTGGCCTCGATCTCAAACACGTCCCCACGGCGGGTCTTGATACCAGAAGCGAAAGACAGGGTTGCAGTGCCGAAGCTGTGCACATGTACGTCGCCCGGCCGGCGGAACCAAGGATACTTGAAGTGATGGGCCTCGAGATTGGCGATCGAGTGCGACATGTTTTCCTCGCCGGTGAGGAAAGGCTGATCGAAAAGCGTCTTCTTGCCGCGCCGGATGCGCGACGTACCACGGATATCCGCCGGCAAATCGCCGAGCAGGAGTTCCGGCCCGAACGAACACGGCCTCAGCTTCGAATGGGCGAGCCAAAGGTAGTTCTGGCGTTCTGTGACATGGTCGGAGAATTCGTTGAAGAGGACGAAGCCCACCCTGAACGGCGATCCATCCTTGCCGATGATGTAGACGCCGGCGACTTCGGGTTCTTCGCCGCCGTCTTCGGCAAAGGCCGGCGACACCAGCGGTGCACCGGGGTGGGCAACAAACGAGCCGTCGCCCTTGTAAAACCACTCCGGCTGCACGCCCTTGCGGCCGCGGCGCGGCTTACCGCCTTCCAGGCCAAGTTTGAACATGCGCATCGAATCGGTCAGCGATGCCTCATCCGCCTCGGCCACCCTGGTATGCATGGCGTCTCGGGTCGCCGCCGAGCCCAGATGGGTAAGCCCGGTGCCCGTAACCAGCATGTGCGCCGGGTCGGGATGGGCAATCGGCGCGATAATGCGGCCAGCGGCCTGGAGTTTGGCCGGATCGACGCTCTTACCCCTCCCGGCGCGCTCGACGAGCTTCTCGATCGTGGTCTTCCTGGCGATTGCCGCCGCAGCCAGGTCATATACGCTGGCATAGCGATCGACCGTCCACGCGTTCTCGCCGTCCGTCGCGACAACCTGTCGGCCGCCGCGCCCTTTCTTCACCTGGATCAGGCGCATCCAAAATTCCTCCTCTGAAAACACTCGTGATTGCTTGCAAGATAGTTGCCCCAAAGGTCAACCATCAGGGTGAATGCTCGGCCTTGTCGCGGTTAATCCAGATGGCGTCGAAGACATTGCCCTTGGAATTACGGAGCAGCCGGCGCATCGCCAGAAAGGCATCGTCCGGCTTCCGCTCGCGGACCGCGTCATAGACATCGCGATGCTGTACGATGGCATCGTCGCCCATGACCGTGCGCCAACCCATCGAGAAGGTGATCTCCAAGGTTGACTGAATCATCGCACCAACCGAGCGCAGCATAGGGTTTCTCGATGCCTCGAGCAGCGTCATGTGAAACAGGATATCCGCCTTGACCTGCTCCGGCGTGGCGCGAACTTCGTTCTGAATTCCGTCCATCGCGACGCCCAGCACCTCGATTTCGTCCCTGGTGGCCCGTTCTGCGGCCCTGGCCGCGGCCGCGGGCTCGATGATTTCCCGCATTTCGAAGAGGGAATGGATGAAGGACTCGCTCGGGTTCTGATCGATCTGCCAGTGCAATACGTCGGGATCGAGCATGTTCCAGTCGGATGTCGGCCGAACCCTCGTTCCGATCTTTGGCCGCGATACCGTGAGCCCTTTCGCTGACAGAAGGCGGATCGCTTCACGGACGGCGGTGCGCGACACTCCGAACTCTTCCTGGATCCTCGGCTCGATCGGCAGCGTCTGGCCAGGTTCGTAGACGCCGGAGACGATCCGTCGTCCGATGGTCCCGGCTACGATCTCCGACAAGCTTCCTTCCTGGCGTCGGTCCAGTCCGCTCCGTTTGGGCAAGGTTGTCTCCCGTTCGGCACCGCCCCGTCTCAAACGCGATGTCGCCAGTTCCGACTATTCTCTCATCGGAGATATATCATACGACTTTTCACGAGGTCTTTTCCAGAGTGGAGCCGCCTTGCCTCAGGTCGACTCGGCCTACCGATACAAGGGAAGGAACGATGCCGGGAGCCGGTATGGAAGCGACTTGTCTGAAAGCCGCGTTGGGGGTATTTTCATAGTATGTTTGACGGCTCGGCTCTGCCGTCCTTCCGGCCAAGCGCGGCGCGATCGGCACCCTCGCCGCATCGACAATCCGCAAGCCAGGCGGTAGCTTTCGATGCTCCCGGCGCGCCTGGCTGGTCACATAACGCCGGACAACAGGAAGGCTGAAATGCAAGACGACAAGAAATCCCGACTGCGCTCGAAGCTCTGGTTTGACAATCCGGAAAATCCCGGCATGACGGCGCTCTATCTGGAGCGCTACCTGAACTACGGGCTGACGCGTGAAGAATTGCAGTCGGGCAAGCCGATCATCGGGATCGCACAGACGGGTTCCGACCTGTCGCCGTGCAACCGCCATCACCTAGAACTGGCAACGCGGGTACGCTCCGGGATCACGGCAGCTGGCGGTCTCTGCATGGAGTTCCCCGTTCACCCGATCCAGGAAACAGGCAAGCGCCCGACCGCTGCGCTCGACCGAAACCTGGCCTATCTCGGCCTAGTCGAGTTGCTTTACGGCTATCCGCTCGACGGGGTGGTGTTGACCACCGGCTGCGACAAGACAACCCCCGCCTGCATCATGGCGGCGGCGACGGTCAATATCCCGGCGATCGTCCTGTCCGGCGGTCCAATGCTGAACGGCTGGTGGCACGGAGAACGCACGGGTTCGGGCACGGTCGTGTGGAATGCCCGCGAACAGCTCGCGGCCGGCGAAATCGACTACGAAGAATTCATCGACATCGTCGCATCGTCGGCTCCGTCCGTCGGCCACTGCAATACGATGGGTACGGCGACCACGATGAACTCGGTTGCCGAGGCTCTCGGCATGAGCCTGCCGGGTTGCGCGGCGATCCCCGCCCCCTATCGCGAGCGCGGCCAGATCGCCTACGAGACCGGTAAACGCGCTGTCGAAATGGTGTGGGAGGACCTCAAGCCTTCCGATATCCTCAGCCGCGAGGCATTCGAGAATGCCATCATCGTCAACTCGGCAATCGGCGGCTCGACCAATGCGCCGATTCACGTCAACGCCATCGCCCGCCATGTCGGTGTGCCACTCGACATCCAGGACTGGGAAACAATCGGCCACAAGATCCCGTTGCTGGTGAACCTGCAACCGGCCGGCAAGTATCTTGGTGAAGAATACCACCGGGCCGGCGGCGTACCGGCGGTCGTCGGCGAACTGATGCGCCACGGCCTCATTCGTGAAAACGCCGTGACCGCCAATGGCAAGACCATTGGTGAGAACTGCGCCGGGCGGGTGTCCGAGGACCCCGAGGTCATCCTGCCCTTCGACAAGCCGCTGATGCCCGACGCCGGCTTCATTATCCTGCGCGGCAATCTGTTCGACTCGGCCGTCATGAAGACCAGCGTCATTTCCGACGAATTCCGCAACCGCTATCTCTCCGATCCGCAGAGTCCCAATGCGTTTGAGGGGCGCGCCGTCGTCTTCGAAGGGCCGGAGGACTATCACGCGCGGATCGACGACTCGCAGCTCGAAATCGACGAGAACTGCATGCTGTTTATTCGCGGCACCGGTCCGATCGGCTATCCGGGCGGCGCCGAGGTGGTGAACATGCAGCCACCGGCCGCGCTGATCAAACGGGGCATCCACGCCCTGCCCTGCATAGGCGACGGCCGGCAGTCGGGGACATCCGGGTCGCCGTCCATCCTGAACGCCTCACCGGAAGCCGCTGCGGGCGGCGGCCTGGCGCTGCTGAAGACCGGTGATCGAGTGCGGATCGACCTCAACAAGGGTGAAGCCAACATCCTGATCGCCGCCGACGAGCTCGACCAGCGACGGTCGGCCCTGGCGGCACAGGGCGGGTTCCCGATTCCGCAGCATCAGACCCCCTGGCAGGAGATCCAGCGCGGCATCGTCGACCAGTTTTCCGAAGGCATGGTGTTGAAACCGGCGGTGAAGTATCAGGACGTCGCCCGTGTTATGGGCGTTCCCCGCGACAATCACTGAACCGGGCACTGAACCGAAGGCACTCGGCCAGGCTCCGCATCCTAGTGCGTGCGGAGCCACTCCCGCGCGGCGCGCTGGGCTATGGCGATCTCCATCGCGGATAGATCCTCAGCGATCTGCTGCCGGTGGTAGGCGGCCTCGGGGTTGCCGCGCTGCGCAGCGAGGTTGAACCACTTATGCGCGGCCACGAGATCCGGTTCACCGGAGCGACCGGTCGCGGACATGATGCCCAGATCGAACAACCCGTCGGCATTGGGCTGACTTTCGGCCATACCGCCTGTTTCCGTGGCTCCCGGATCAAATCGCGCCATTGTCGAAACTCCCCATCGCGTCAGTCGAGAAAGAAGCGGGTTTTGTTTGACGCCTCCCCGTTCATCCTTTCTCGCGACCGAGTTTCACCCTGAAGCCTGAAGAGCTTCCTAAAATTCGAACTTAATTTTATTCAAACGAGGGAACCTCATTGTCTTAACCAACATGCATCTCGACCGCGGACTCCCGAGCGTTCCGCCGAGGTCCGAGTTTGCGGCGAGCGCGCGGCCGAAACCGGTCATTTACCACGATATCAACGAAAACCGCCTTGGGCAGATCTTCCGCGAACGGGCTATACGTCGCTCGGTCGGGGCTTGACGGCCAAGCCACGTTGTACGGCAGGCCTCGCGCCGATGGCATCGAACCAGCGTCGCACTGACGGATAATCGTCGAGATCGATGCGGTGCCGGTTAAAGCGCAAAGCCCAGCCAAAGAGTGCGATATCGGCGATCGAATAGTCGTCGGCGATGTATTCCCGCCCAGCAAGACGCCGATCGAGGACTTCATAGAGGCGTTCCGCGATCTTCCGATATCGTTCGATTGCGTAGGGAATCTCCTCCGGCGCGGCGAGATTGAAGTGATGCGCCTGGCCAAGGAAGGGGCCGAAGCTCCCCATTTGGAACATCAGCCATTCCTCCACCATCGTCCGCGCCCGTTCATCGGCTTGCGGATAAAACTTCCCGAACTTGCGGGCGAGGTAGAGTAACACAGCCCCCGACTCGAACACGGTGATCGGGGCATCGCCGGGACCCTCGGGGTCACGGATTGCCGGTATCTGGTGGTTTGGCGAGACTGTCTCGTAGTCCGGGGTCCACTGCTCGTCCTTGCCGATGTCGATGAATGTCACCGTGTAAGGAACCGCCAACTCCTCCAGCATGATCGTCGCCTTCCATCCGTTCGGCGTCGTCCAGTAGAAGAGTTCGATCGGTTGGCTTTGGGTGACTTGCATTGTCGGTCATCTAGTGGGCAGGAGTGTCGACATGTCCGGGCTTGCGAGCAGAAACGACGACGACTCCAAGGATGACCAAACCGGCACCAACGAAGTGATACCACTCGATCGCCTCACCGAGGATCAGCCAGGCCAGAATCGCGGTGAAGATCATCTGCGTGTAGAGAAGCACACCAGCGCGAGACGCGCCGAGAACATCGATGCTCCAGTTGAGCATCAGATACATCAGCGCGCCACCGGGAATGACAATATAGGCGAGCGCCAGATAACCGGCCCGATTCAGGTTTTCGTGCTCTCCGTTCCAGATCTCCCACAGCGCGAAGGGCAGCGTCGCAAGGAAACCGCCGGCAAGCAGGATCGTCAGCAGCGGCAGGCGACCGAGTGAAAACTTCGCTCTCTTGATCAGGACCGAATAGCCGGCAAACAGGATGGCGCCAAGCAGCACAATGAGGTCACCTGCCTCTACATCCAGTCCGATCAGCGCATCCAGACTTCCTTTGACCGCGACGAATACAATCCCGCCGAAAGCGATCAGCGACCCCAGGACCTGCCAGACGCCCATCTCTTCGCGCAGAACGAAGTGCGCGAGGACCAGAGTCAGAATTGGAGCAATCGCGAAGACGATGCCGGCGTTGACGGCAGTGGTATGACCGAGCGCCAAGAAGAGGAGACCTTGCGTGAGACCGAGGCCAATCCCACCAACAATCAAGACATGAATGCCGTGTTTCGACAGAAACGCCCTCATCTCCCCATAGTGCCGGTGAACCAGAGGCAGCAGCAGCGCTGAAGCGAGGAGAACGCGCACGCATACGAACATAAAGGGAGGCATTTCACTGCCGCCCAGCTTGACCGCAACGAAGACGCCGCCGGCAAGGAGCCAGGTCAACAGGCCGGTCGCGTAACCGAGGATCTCCGACCCGTCGGAGATCGCCTTGTCATTGTTGGCGTGAGCAATGGCTGTGAGCTGAAATGGCATTGTTACCTTCTTTTCCTGGAGGATTGCCGGCTAGAGGCGGCTAAAGGCCGAGCTTCTCCTTGAGCAACGCATTGACTGCCTGGGGATTGGCCTTGCCCTGGCTGGCCTTCATCACCTGGCCGACAAACCAACCCAGCATGTTTGGTTTCTCCTTGACCGCCACAGCCTTATCGGGATTGGCAGCGATGATCTCGTCGACCAGCGCCTCGATCGCGCCGGTGTCGGTGACCTGTTTCATGCCACGCTCTTCGACGATCGCGCGCGGATCACCACCGGACTCCCAGACAATCTCGAACAGGTCCTTGGCGATCTTGCCCGATATGGTGCCCTCGCCGATCATGTCGATGATGGAACCAAGCTGATCGGCTGCCATCGGACTGTCGGCAATTTGCTTGTCTTCCCGGTTCAGCCGGCCGGCAAGTTCGTTGATCACCCAGTTTGCGGCGAGCTTGGCATCACGGCCGGTCGCCACCGCCTCGAAATAGTCTGCGTTCGGCTTCTCGGCGATCAGGACATTGGCGTCGTCGGCGCTCAGGCCGAACGTCTCGATGAAACGCCTTCTTTTGACATCCGGCAGTTCGGGCAGCGCCGCCGCCAGGGCATCGACATAGGCCTGATCGAACGAAAGCGGCAACAGATCGGGATCGGGGAAGTACCGATAGTCATGCGCCTCCTCTTTGGAGCGCATCGAGCGGGTCTCGCCCCGCCCCGGGTCGAACAATCGGGTTTCCTGTTCGATTTCCCCTCCGTCCTCGATCACGCCAATCTGGCGGCGCGCTTCCGACTCGATGGCCTGACCGACGAACCGAATCGAGTTGACGTTCTTGATTTCGCACCGGGTCCCCAATGGCTCGCCCGGGCGACGAACCGATATGTTGACGTCGGCGCGCAGGCTTCCCTTCTCCATGTCGCCGTCGCAGGTCCCGAGATAGCGCAGGATCGAGCGCAACTTTGTGAGAAACGTCCGTGCCTCCTCGGCCGACCGCAGATCGGGGCGTGAAACGATTTCCATCAGCGCCACGCCCGAGCGATTGAGGTCGACCAGGCTCATTGTCGCGTGCCGATCGTGGATCGACTTACCGGCGTCCTGTTCCAGATGCAGCCGCTCGATGCCGACCGCCACCATTTCGCCATCGGCAAGATCGACCGTCACGACGCCTTCACCGACGATCGGCTGTTTGTACTGAGAGATCTGATAGCCCTGCGGCAGGTCCGGATAGAAGTAGTTCTTCCTGTCGAACACACTGGTCAGCTTAATCTCCGCCCTTAGACCAAGGCCGGTTCGCACCGCCTGGGCCACGCATTCGGTGTTGATCACCGGGAGCATGCCCGGCATTGCCGCGTCGACCAGGCTGACGTGAGAATTGGGCGTACCGCCGAACTCGGTCGGCGCACCGGAAAACAGCTTCGCTTCGGAGGCCACCTGAGCATGAACTTCCATGCCGATAATGACCTCCCAGTCGCCGGTTGCCCCCTTGACGCATTTGGCAGCATCGGCCGAACGAGTCGTCACATGCATTGTCTAGCCTCAAGTGCATCTGGTTGGAGAAGAGCAGCACGGTTTGTCCGAATGTCTCAGACAACCCCGCGCCCCGTGTTGGTGCCTACCCGTTATCGACCGTCATGGGATACAAGACAACATCATCCGTATTCAGCGTTCCCACGCAAGGCGGTCCCCGCAAGCCGCCGCAAACCCCGCGACCGTGCCAGCCCCCGACGATACCTGAAGCAAACTGTCGGTTTACGACTGCATTTCACATTGTTGCCGCATTGCAGCATGTTGGTGATCGTTCTTATTGCGTTGCACTAAGTGCATCGCAGTCATGCGAAAATTCGATCTGCACAGATGCCAAATCGGTTCCTAAATTGGCTCTCGACAGACAACGCCAGTGCCTCTCCATGGAGAGACCAGAGTGTGAAAGGACACCGAGATGAGCAATCGATTTGTCGACTCATACCGCCACTGGCGGCAGTACCGCGACACCTACAACGAACTGATGCGCCTCAACCAGCGGGACCTCGACGATCTCGGCATCAACCGCGTAGACATTCCAGCGATCGCTCGCCAGTCGAGCAAGCGCTAACAGAATCGCCTCGGAGCACCTCCTCCCGCTCCGGACGAATGAGGTCGAAGTCTCCTCCTCCCTGACTGAGACCTCAAAGAGAAACGCCCGCCACCTCCTCCCTGGCGGGCGTTTTTCTTTTGTGCGGCGCCATTGGCGCCCACCGCTCCCGGCATCGCTGTTGTCTCGCGGTCGGCGGCCCATTACGGTCCAGACTTGATGACTACTGACCCCATCCACATCGTTGGCGGCGGCCTTGCCGGCTCGGAGGCCGCATGGCAGATCGCCGCGCGTGGCGTATCGGTTGTGCTTCACGAGATGCGCCCGGCCCGGACCACCGAAGCACACAGGACCGACGGTCTGGCGGAACTTGTCTGTTCCAATTCATTCCGCTCCGATGATGCCGAGAACAATGCTGTTGGCCTCTTGCACGAAGAGCTGCGCCGAGCCGGCTCCCTGATCATGCGGACCGCGGACAGCCATCAGGTGCCAGCTGGTGGAGCGCTGGCTGTCGACCGCGAGGGATTCTCTGCCGCGATCACCGAGGCTCTTGGCAATCGACCGGAAATCACCATCCGCCGCGCGGAAGTCGACGATTTACCACCGGCCGACTGGGACAACGTGATTGTCGCCACCGGGCCACTCACGTCTCCGGCCCTGGCCTCTGCCATCCAGGCCGTCACCGGGACCGAGGCTCTGGCGTTCTTCGACGCGATCGCTCCGATCGTGCATTTCGACACGATCGACATGGATATCGCCTGGTTCCAATCCCGTTACGACAAGGTCGGACCCGGCGGCAGTGGCAAGGACTACATCAACTGTCCTCTGGACAAGGATACCTACGAAGCGTTCATCGACGCACTTTTGGCCGGCGAGGCTCACAGGCACCACGACTGGGAAAAGATCCCCTATTTCGAAGGCTGCCTGCCGATCGAGGTCATGGCGCGCCGCGGCCGCGAGACACCCCGGCACGGTCCGATGAAACCGGTTGGCCTCACCAATCCGCATGATCCCGACGTGAAACCGCGCGCCGTGGTCCAGCTTCGCCAGGACAACGCGCTGGGCACTCTCTACAACATTGTCGGCTTCCAGACCGAGCTCCGTTACGGGATCCAGGCCGACGTCTTCCGCATGATCCCGGGGCTGGAGAACGCGCAGTTCGCCCGGCTTGGCGGCCTGCACCGCAACACCTTCCTGGACTCACCCAAGTTGCTCGACGACACGTTGCGGCTCAAGGTCGAGCCACGGCTGCGCTTCGCCGGCCAGATAACCGGTTGCGAGGGCTACGTGGAATCCGCAGCCATGGGTCTGCTTGCCGGTCGCTTCGCCGCGGCCGAGCGGCTCGGCGAACAGGCTAGCGCACCGCCCGACACGACCGCCTGCGGTGCCGTTCTCGCCCATATCACCGGCGGACACCGGGACGCCGGCGAGCCCGGCAAGCGCTCCTTTCAGCCGATGAACGTCAATTTCGGGCTCTTCCCACCGATCGACGTTGTCAAGGTGCCTGGTGTGAAGCTTTCCGGCCCGGAACGGGGCAAGGCGCGGAAACGGGCGCTCTCAGCCCGCGCCCTGGCTGACTGCGACCGCTGGCTGTCGCATCCGGCTGCTCAAGCGGCGGAATAAGTGAAATCGCTACAGCCGCCCACTCCGGGCCGTGCGCCAGATCGCCCACTGGCGCCAAAACGGGCTGACATCGGTGATGCGGCGTAACGGATCGCCGCGACCGATCCGTTTCAACAACAGCGGCACAACCGCCGCCGGCAGCAGCGCCGGCATCACGACGCGATCAAGGCTGTCGGCCGACTTCTGCGCCGCCGCGAAACGCGCATAGGCGATCTGTCGAAGCTCTTCAGCGACCACCCGCGCCGCCGCTTCACTTTTCCTCAATGTCGGATTGGTGGGGTCCATGCCCTCGGCCGTCAGTCGGTCTGCGGGCAAATAACGCGGGCCGCGGCCATAGGTCTGCGATAGATTCCGAAGAATCTCGGTGAATGCCACCGCGACCCCCGCAAAACCGGCGACTTCGCCGGTGCCGGGCTCCCGCCCGCCGGCCAGGATGATCGCGCCCAGTTGCATGACCGCCGATACCACGTCACCGGCATATCCCTCGAGGTCTCCAAGGCTTGGCATCGCATCGTCGTAGAGATCGAATATTCTCGCCTGGAGCAGGTTGTCGAAGGCAGCGATCGGGAGGCGGTAACGGGCGATCGTCTCGGCCAACGCCGAGCCGATTGGATGGCCACCGTGGTCGCCGCGGAGCGCCTGCCGCCACCATTCGATCCGGATCTCGCCCAGCGCTGGTTCGCTGACCTTGCCGCGGATTGTGGAGACCTCGACGTCGAATGCGTGAAGAGCGAAAAGGTCGGCGCGCCTCTCGTCGGGCGCCAGCAGGTCGGCGATGTACCGATCGCGGTTTCCAGCCCGGACAATCGCGGCACAGTGGGCGGCAGCGTCGACGGTCATGGCGACATCGCCGGCGCCGACTTCAGTCCACGGCGACCAGCGCCGCAGCGACCGGTCGCCTCTCCGCGACCAGAACATTGTACGTACGAACGGCCGCGCCCGTGGACATGGTATCGGCCACCACACCAGCGTCGCGAAGCCGTTGCGTCAACACCGGATCGAGCCGTCCGAAGTCCGCCCCCATACCAACGAGGAGCACGTCGATCTCCGCCGCTTCCTCAAGGACCCGAGCAAGGCTCTCAAGATCGATCGCCGCCGGGGAATCCCACCCGTGGATACCGCTCGGCAGGCATAGGATCGAGCCGCGATGCGACATGCCTGCGAAGCGGAAACCACCATTGCCATAGGCATCGATCGGTGCCCGGCCCGGGAAATGGGCCGCGCGCACCTCAATCCCGGCGCGCATCGCCGAACTAGCTCTCAGCCGTCACCGCCGCGGGCTCGTCCTCCCCGGACGACGGTGCTTCGGGCCGCAGCTTGAAATAGATCAGCAGCGGCGCGGCGATAAAGATCGACGAATAGGTCCCAATCACGATCCCGAACATCATTGCCGCAACGAAGGAGCGAATGACTGATCCACCGAAGATGAAAAGCGCCAGCAAAGCCAGCAGGGTTGAGCTCGATGTGATGATCGTACGAGACAGAACCTCATTGACGGAGCGATCAATCAGCTCCGCCAGCGACATCTTCTTGAATTTGCGGAGGTTCTCCCTGATCCGGTCATAAACGACAACTGTGTCGTTCAGGGAGTAGCCCACAATCGTCAGCAGCGCCGCAATGCTGGCCAGGTTGAACTCCAGCTGGAACAAGGTGAAGAAGCCGAGTGTCATCAACACGTCGTGTGTGGTGCAGATGATCGCCCCGACCGCGAACTGCCACTCGAACCGGAACCAGATATAAATCAGAATTCCGAACATCGCCAAAAGCATGGCGAGTGCCCCGTTGTACGCCAGTTCGCCGGACACGCGCGGCCCGACCACTTCGACACGGCGGAATTCGACGCTATCGCCGAGCGTGGCACGGACCTTGGTAATCACCTCCTGCTGCGCTTCGTCGCCGCCGGGCTGTTGCTGGATGCGAACCAGAATGTTGGTGCCCGAGGTAATGTCGGTCACCTCCTGCACCTGGACGTCACCGAAATTGAGACTGTCGAGGGTCGAGCGGATGCTTGAAACCGTCGTCGACTCCGACAACGGCTTCAGTTCCATCAGCGTGCCGCCACGGAAATCGATGCCGTATTGCGGTCCGATCAGGACGAACACCACCACCGAGACGACCGACAACAACAGCGAGATCGGGAAGTTGAACCTCCGCAGCCACATGAAGCGGAAGTGGGTGCCGTCGGGAACGAGGCGAAGCCTGCGCATCGTGCGGTCGGAGCCTCTTACAGGGCGAGTTTTGCCGGCCGGGTGCGGTGGTACCACAGCGCGACGAGCAATCGAGTGAAGGTGAAGGCGGTGAAGATCGTCGTTGCTATGCCGATTGCATAGGTGATCGCGAACCCGCGGATCGGCCCGGATCCGAGCAGCAGCAGTGCCAGCGCAGCGATCAGCGTCGTGATGTTTGCGTCCAGAATGGTACCGAGTGCGCGCTTGAATCCGAGATCGATCGCGGCAACGGCCGATCGGCCCTGACTCGCCTCCTCGCGGATTCGCTCATAGATCAGCACGTTCGAATCGACCGCGGTGCCGATGGTCAACACGATGCCGGCAATGCCCGGCAGGGTCAGGGTTGCACCGAGCGCCGTGAGGACCGCGAAGATGAGAATGACATTGACGATGACCGCAATGTTCGCGAGCACGCCGAATGTCCCGTAGACCAGGAAGATGAAGAGCCCGACAGCAATAGCGCCGATGATCGCGGCGATCTCGCCGGCTTCAACCGAGTCGGCGCCGAGCCCCGGACCGACCGACCGCTCCTCGATAATCGTCAGCTTGGCCGGCAGCGAGCCGGCGCGCAGCAGGATCGCCAGATCGTTGGCAGTCTCAACCGTGAAATTGCCGCTGATCTGACCTGAGCCGCCCGGTATCGCGGTTCGGATGACCGGCGCCGAAATGACCTCGTCGTCGAGCACGATCGCAAACTGTCGACCGATATTCGCGGCTGTCACCTCCGCGAAGGTACGGCCGCCGCTGGTCGATAGCCGGAAATTCACCACCGGCTGGTTGGTCTGCTGCTCAAACGACGCCTGGGCGTCAACCAGGTCCTCGCCGGTCATCAGCGCCTCGGCATCAAGGACAAGGGACGCGCCCTCATCCTCAACGGACGGCACAATGATCGCACCGGGTGGCGGTGTTGTCGTCGCGCCCGGTTGTAGTGTTTCGCGGACCAGATGAAAGCTCATCTGGGCGGTCTGACCGACGATGGCCTTGAGCCGTTGCGGGTCACCAAGACCCGGGGCTTCAACGAGGATCCGGTCCTCGCCCTGCCGCTGGATACTGGGTTCAGTCGTGCCCAATTCGTCGATACGCCGGCCGATCACTTCGATCGACTGTTGAACGATACCCTTCACCCGCTGCGTGAGACCCTCGTCGGTATATCCGAGGCGGATAACGCCGTCGTCGGTCACGGTAAGATCAAACTCATTGACGGCGCTGCCGCCAAGAAGGTTCGAAACAAGCGGGTTGCGGAGTTCCTCCAGCCGCTCTCGGGCGATGTCGATCTGTTCCGGATCCCGGATCCGAAGCTGGACACCGTCTCCCTGAACACCAAGCCCCGTATAGCCGATCCGTGGTGCCTCAAGCATCGCCCGGCGGGTTTCGCCCACTAGCGTCTTCAGTCGCTTGTCGACGTAGTCCACCCGGTCCACCTCGTAAAGCAGATAGGCGCCACCTTGCAGATCGAGACCAAGGACGATGCGGTTATTGGGCACCCACCCGGGCCAGGACTCGACGTCTTCGCGGGAGAAGAAATTCGGAATCACCAATAGGATCCCGGCGCCAATCACCAGGAGTATCAGGATGACTTTCCAGCGGGCTATGACCAGCATTGGGAATCAGCCAGACGCCGGCTCACGGCGCGATCGACGCGTCATTCACTTTCCTTCACCGGCTCGCTCTTCGACCGGACCTCGGAGACCATGCCGCGCGACAATCGCACCCGCACATTCTCCGCGAGATCAATTTGGAGCTCCCCGTCGTCGACAACCTTTGCCACTTTGCCAATCAGTCCACCCGTTGTCACAACCGTGTCGCCGCGGCGCAGGTTTGCGACCATTTCCTGATGGCGCTTCTGCTTCTGTCGTTGTGGCCGGATGATCAAAAAGTACATGATCACGAAGATCAGCACGAACGGCAGCATACTCACCAACAGGTCTCCGCCGCCGGCGATACCTCCTTGAGCGAAGGCGGGGGTGATGAACATGCTAGGACTCCTGCGTTCTCCGGCCAGGGAAGCCGGCATACATCAAGAAACGGCGCGGACTATAGCCGGGCCACCAGCCAATGCAAACGATATAGGCGCGACCGAGTGGCATGGGAACCCGCTCCGGAATAACGCCGCACGCCGGGCCGCCATCGGCACGGGAATGCCCCGTTTCCACGCCGGCCGATGCTGGTCCGGACCGCTGGCGCGTGTTACCAGCCGCTCGTCCATTCGTGTCCAAGCGAGACTCAGAAGTGCCGGATAACGATAAGCAACTAATTGCCGAAAAGCTCGACGAACTGATCCGACTCCTCGGCCGAGCAGTGCCGCCGGAGACCAAGCCGCCGGATTTCGTCGCGGCAGACGCCTTTGTCTGGCATCCCGAGAGGAGCCTCCTGCAGCCCGTTGAGCGAGTAAACCGGGTGACGCTCAACCTGCTCAAGGGAATCGATCGCCTCCGTGACCTGCTGATGGAGAACACCGAGCGTTTCGCCCGCGGACTGCCGGCCAACAACGTGCTCCTGTGGGGTGCACGCGGGATGGGCAAGAGCTCGCTGATCAAGGCCGCCCATGGGGCTGTCAGCCACAACCCGGATGGCCGGGCACTCAAGCTGGTCGAGATCCATCGCGAGGATATTGAAACGCTGCCGCAGCTTATGGCATTGCTTCGGCCGGCCGGGTTTCGCTTCATCGTATTCTGCGACGACCTGTCATTCGACGCGCAAGACACGTCTTACAAGTCACTGAAGGCGGCCCTGGAGGGCGGGATCGAAGGTCGACCGGAGAATGTCGTATTTTACGCCACCTCAAACCGTCGACACCTCGTCCCACGCGATATGATGGAGAATGAGCGATCAACGGCCATCAACCCGAGCGAGGCTGTCGAGGAAAAAGTCTCCTTGTCGGATCGTTTCGGGCTTTGGCTCGGATTTCACAAATGCAGCCAGGACGAGTATCTCGCCATGGTGCGCGGCTATGCCGAGCACTACGACCTCGATGTCGACCCCGACGCGCTTCGCCGCGACGCTCTGGAATGGTCGACGACCAGAGGCGCCCGCTCAGGCCGAGTAGCGTGGCAATTCATTCAAGACCTGGCTGGCCGTACGGGCGTCAGGCTCTCTCCAGGTGGCTAGCGCCCGATTCTCATACTCGATGCGGTCTGCGTTGCGCTTTCGGGCAGCAGATGCGGTGTAAGGTGGCGATGAGCGTATGATGCCATACGGTTGAGCCGCATGACGGCGCAGATCACATCGAGTATGAGAGAAATGCGCGCCGAGCGGCATCACGCGCCGCTCAGGTAGTCCATCGGGTTGACAGGCTTGGCACCCTTGCGCAGTTCGAAGTGGACCTGCGGCGAGGAAACCGATCCACTGGTACCGGCCTTGCCTATCGTCGAGCCGCGTTTCACCGTATCACCGCGCTTGACGTCCACTTCGTCGTTGTGAGCGTAGGCTGAAACCCAGCCGTCGGCGTGACGGATCAGGACGAGATTGCCGTAGCCGGCCAATTCGTTACCC
The DNA here is from genome assembly GCA_024222895.1 of Hyphomicrobiales bacterium. Classification (GTDB taxonomy): domain Bacteria; phylum Pseudomonadota; class Alphaproteobacteria; order Rhizobiales; family Kaistiaceae; genus Bauldia. The sequence goes on from JAAEOR010000854.1 coordinate 24,235, forward strand.
GAATAGATGACCGTCCCGGCCTCGGCCGCCTTGACGGATGTTCCCGCGGGGACGGCCAGATTGATGCCGTCATTTCGCTCGCCGTCCGTTTTTGGTCCGAAGCCGGAGATGATCCGACCGCGGACCGGCCACCGGAACGACGTGCCATCGCTTGAAGGAGGATCAGCGGACTCGACCGCCGCCGCTGGCGCAGGCTCCAGAGACGCCACAGCCTTGGCCGGAACGACCGGTAACTCGGGTGCCGGCGCACCGCTAATCACGCGCGGCGCGGGATTGCCGTTGACCGGCACTGTGGTCCCGTCGGGGTTGACCTTGATGGTTCCAAGCGGTTTTGGCGCGGTACCGGGACCCGTGGTTAGCGAGGCGGTCTTTGTCTGTGCTCCGGATCCACCGGGAATCGTGAGCTGCTGTCCAACCCGGATTGTCTGCCCGGCCAGGGAGTTGGCTGCAACAAGGTTGTCGACACTGACGCCGTGCATGCGCGAAATGCTGTAGAGCGTTTGTCCGGTCTCAACCGTGTGCGTACCGCCTGCGGCCGCAACCGGCGTTGGCGCCGCTGCCGCTCCGGGCTGCGGCGTCGCATAGGCGACCGTCTGAGCGCGCTGCGGAATAACAATGGAACGCCCCTGGGTGATCTGCGAGGGGCTAGAGATACCATTGGCGCGTGCGATTTCGCTCGACGGAACACCATACTTCAACGCCAGCGTATCGAGGGATTCGCCCGGCCCAACCGTTACGACCCTGCCGCCCACCGCGGACCACCCACCGCCGGCCCCGGAAGCCGCGAGATCGATCGGCCCACCTGCTCCCGGAACGCCGGTGCTCGCCACCGCAGTCCCGCCCGGCTGGGCATTCGCGATGATTTCCCGTTGATTTGGCGTTGACCCGGTGAAGAAGGGTTCCCTGACGCCGGTTGCGTCGGTACTACAGGCCGCAGCCAGCCCGGCAAGCGCGACAACGCTGATGGCTGGCCCAAGAAATCCGCTCTGACGCGTAGAAATTCGGTTACGCATGACACAACTCGCACTCAACTCGTTACGGCAGCGAGTAAACACCGGTAACGTTGACAAAAGATTTAAGGATCACGAGTGGGCGGTCCTGACGACAATTTCCCTTGGGCGTCGGTCGCCGCCGCCCTAAATCGGCCTGATGGGTAACCAACAACCGCGACCGCCGAAACAAACCCGGAAAGGCAATTACATGGGTCCTGGACCGAGATTCCCGCGCGCTCTCGCCACACTGATCGTCCTGCTTGCCGCTGTTGCACCATCCGCCTCGGCCAAACCGATGACCGTGCCCTACGCGCCGACCATTGGCGAGTCGACGACTCTCCTCGTCCGCTATCTCCGGGTCACTGCGATGGAACGCAGGCCGGAGCCCGTAATCAGCGTCGAATACGAACTCGAACTGACGATAACCAGCCCAAAGCCCGATGGGTTTCACGCGCAGGTTCGCAGCAGCCGAACCAACGTAATGGTCAACCGCCAGCGCGTTTTGGATCCGCCCGATTTCGACAGTTTGCTCCTCGTCGCTGTCGATGGACTTACGGCGGAACTGGACATTACGCAGCAGGGCGCTGTGGCGGCTGTCACCAATTGGGACACCCTCCGGGCCCCCCTGATTCAAAAGGCGATTTCGTTGGCCGGCGACAACCAGGCATTGGCCGAAACAGCTCGAACCTTCCTCCCGAGCATCGACTCAGCCGGTGCCGTGCAGGTGTTCGCCCGCGCGCTGGCGATCAGCGCGCCCGGCCGCATGATCGCCTTTGACCCGCCCGACCGCATGGCGGCCGAGGCCGCTGACGCGGTATTGCCTTCATTTGCCACCCACGCGCGAGGGCGGTGGTCGTTTGATCTTTTGCCGGAACCGCTCCTGCCCGACAGCATCAGCGTGCAATGGCTTGGCGTGCCGGGACCGGAAGCTCTTCGCGCTATTCTCGCAACAATTGGCGAACAACTGAGCCGCATCGGTTCGCTCGATCAGGATACACGCAAGGCAGCGGAAGAAGACGGCCAGATGTGGCAGCGGTTCAGCGCGACCTATGACCAGAAGACCGGTCGTTTACTCGCCTTTCAGGCCACCATGGAACTCACGGCAGGTCCACTGCAGCGTCGTGTGGCAATCGAAGCAATGGCGAAAGGCCGCTGAAGGCCCTGAAAAGCGAAAGGCTTGCGAGGATCACGTATTCAGGCGTCACCGGTGATCGGCAAATTCCGCGATCTCAGCCCATCGGCGGCGTACCGAACCGGTTCGACCTGGGAAAACCCTGGGGAGGAAGCCGGCCCGCCTGGGCGCGCTCACCGAGCCAATCCTTCATCTCCTTCATCGTTCGATTGAAGCTGCGGCCCGAGGAATCCTGCCAGGTCAGTCCGTCGGCGGATGCGAAAACCCGGACGTCGGAGACCCCGCCATCCTTGTAGCGCTGAAGGCGCACACCCTTGCCCCTGGCCATTGCCGGCACCTGTTCCCGCCGGAAGAGAAGCAGTTTGCGGTTCTCTCCAAGGATGGCGATCGTGTCGCCGGCAGCAGCCACGCACAACCGCATTTCTTGGCCGCCGCCAACGGTCATCACCTGCTTGCCTTTTCGGGTATTCGCCAGCGTTTCCACCTCGCGCACGATGAAGCCGCGTCCATCGGTGGACACAATGAGCAGCGCCCGCTCCGGATCGTGAACGAAGACGGCGACCGTGTCATCGGCGGCATCCATGTCGACCAGGACCCGGATCGGCTCGCCGTGACCGCGGCCGCCCGGTAGTCCGCCGGCAGCCAGCGTGTAGAACTTCCCACCGGTGGAGGCGACCACAATCCGATCGGTGGTCTCGGCCGCGAATGCAAATTTGAGCCCGTCGCCGGCCTTGAAGGTCAGCCCCTTGGTGTCGGCGAGCTTGCCTTTCAGCGCTCTAATCCAGCCTTTCTCGGAAACGACAACGGTAATCGGCTCGCGTTCGACGGTCGCCTCAAGCATGGCCTCGGCAATGTCGGCGGCCGGCGCTTCGGCAAAGGTCGTTCGCCGCTTGCCAAGCGCCGTGTCGGGGCCAAATGCCTTTCGGACCGCCCGGATTTGTTCCCCGACGCTGGCCCATTGTTTGTTCTCCGACTTGAGCAGCGCGCGAATCCCCCGGCCTTCTTTGGTCAGCTTGACGTGCTCGCCCTTGATCTCGACTTCCTCAAGCTTGCGCAAACTCCGCAGACGCATGTTGAGAATTGCCTCTGCCTGAACGTCCGACAGCGAGAAGGCTGACATCAGAACCGGCTTCGGCTCGTCCTCGTTGCGTATGATGCGGATCACCTCGTCAATATTCAGGAACGCGACGAGATACCCGTCCAGGACCTCGATGCGATGCTGGATTGCGGCGAGGCGATGTTCCGAACGACGGATCAGGACCTCACGCCGGTGTGCCAGCCATTCGTTGAGCGCTTCACCCAGACCGATGACCCGCGGCACTCGTCCGCCCGACAGAACATTGAGGTTGAGCGACACGCGACTTTCGAGATCGGTCAGCTTGAACAACGACTCCATCAACAGGGTCGCGTCGATCGTGCGGCTGCGCGGCTCGATCACAATACGAATGTCCTCGGCCGACTCATCACGGATATCGGCAACCAGCGGCAGTCGCTTGGCTTCCATCAATTCGGCGATTTTCTCGATCAGCCGAGCCTTCGGTACCTGGTAGGGAATCTCGGAGATCACGACAACGTAGGCGCCGCGCGGTTGATCCTCGACCGCCCAGCGAGCCCTGAGTCGGAAACCACCACGACCGGTCCGATACGCCTCGACAATATTGGCAGGGTCCTCGACGATGATCCCACCGGTCGGCAAGTCGGGCCCGGGAATAAAGCCGATCAGGGTCTCGATCCGCGCGTTTGGCGACTTGATGAGATGCAGGGCCGCGTCGCAAAGCTCGGCGGCGTTGTGGGGTGGAATATTGGTTGCCATGCCCACCGCGATGCCTGACGCACCATTGGCGAGGAGGTTTGGGAAAGCGCCCGGCAGCACGACCGGCTCGGTGTCAGCATCGTCGTAGGTCGGGCGGAAATCGACGGCGTTTTCGTCGATACCGTCAAGCAGCAGTCGCGCGACCTCGGTGAGGCGGGCTTCGGTATAGCGCATGGCCGCCGGGTTATCGCCGTCGACATTGCCGAAATTCCCCTGTCCTTCGATCAATGGATAGCGGACGGCGAAGTCCTGGGCGAGCCGGGCCAGCGCATCATAGATTGCCTGATCGCCATGGGGATGAAAGTTGCCCATCACGTCACCGACAATCTTGGCGGATTTCTTGAACGCCGCCCGCGGATCGAGGCGCAGAAGCCGCATGCCATGCAGAATGCGGCGGTGGACCGGCTTCAGGCCGTCCCGCGCATCCGGCAACGCCCGATGCATGATCGTCGACAGAGCGTAGGCGAGATAGCGCTCTTCGAGCGCGTCACGCAGATTGATTGGCTCGACCGAGCCAGACGGAATCAGGTCTTTTCCCATGCCCTGGGATAGCGGCCCGCACCCGGTGTTACAACGGTCAACGTTGCCCGCCGACGAGCTCCTCTTCCATCTGCCGGCCAATCAACGCAGTGAGTCGCGCTCGTTCATCCGGGGCGTTCACCCCTCGCGGCCCATAGACGTGCCGGTCGAGAAAGAACCCGGTGAGGCGAAAGGCATCGAGGAGATCGGCAGCCTGTGGTGTCCGCCCTTCTCGATGCAGGAAGGAAGGCAGCGGCAACATGCGATCGCGAAAGGGAGCGCCAGCCCCTTCGCTGACCGCCCGACCCGACTTGGGTGAAACAAAGACCAGTCGCTCCGCCGTCCCGGTTGCCGCACAGCGCTCCAGGTCGAGGCCGAAACCCAGTTCCTCAAGCATCCGCAATTCAAAGCGAACGATAAGAGCGCCACCGGTTAACGGATCTTCCAACCAGTCTACAATCGCGGCAAGAATGGCGTGAATCTGAGGATGGGGGTCCCGTTCCGGCAACAGCCGCGTGAGCGCAGCCAGGACCTGGATTCCGTAGAGGCACGCCGGACTAGCGATAAGCCGGGCGGCACGCTGGACCGTTGGCTCGATCGCATAGGTCCCGAGATGCGCGTCGAGGCGGGCGCGCCATGTTGCCACGACCGAGTTACCTGGCTGCAGGACGGATTGGTGGCGCCGCGATCTCCCACCTCGGACAAGGCCGAGATGGCGACCGTGCTGTGCAGTCATCAGTTCGACGATCAGGCTGCTTTCGCCGTAGCGCCGGGTACCAATAACGATGCCGTCATCCGACCAGTGCATGGACCCCAGTCTATCTCAATGTCGCACCAGAACAATGAAGCCAGCCAGCGCCCGCTTCCCGAGCCCCAACGTTGGAGAGGCAGCACAAGAACCGGCCTTCCGCTTCCAGGCCATTGATCGATCCCCGGGCGCGCGACATCACTTGGGAAACTCGATACCCATCGCCCGGTAGCGTTCGGGATCGTCGATCCAGCCCTGGCGGACCTTGACGAACAGGAACAGGTGCACGGGCCGTTCAACGATTGCGGCGATCTCCTTGCGAGCCGCGACCGAAATACCTTTTATCGCCTGACCGCCCTTGCCGATAACGATCTTCTTGTGACTGTCGCGCGTGACGTAAATGGTCTGCTCGACACGAATGGAACCATCCTTCCGGTCCCTCCACTGCTCGGTCTCGACTGTCGCCTGGTATGGCAATTCCTGATGCAGCCGTTCGAACAACTTCTCGCGGGTAATCTCCGCAGCCAGCTGGCGCAGCGGTACGTCGCTCACCTCGTCTTCGGGATAGAGCCAGGGTCCCTCCGCCATGGCGTCGGCCATCCACGCGACAAGATCGTCCAGGCCGTCGCCGTTAGCCGCCGAAACCATGAAGGTGTGCTCAAACCCGACCAATGCGTTCGCTTCTGCGGTGAGCGACAGGAGCGTCTCGGGTTTGACCAGATCGATTTTGTTGATGATCAAGATTTTCGGACGCGAGAGCGACGCCAGCCGATTGAGCAGGTTTGTCACCTCGGAGACCAGGCCCCGGCCAGCGTCAACCAGCAACGCGACAATGTCGGCATCTTCGGCACCGCTCCAGGCCGTATCGACCATTGCCCGGTCGAGCCGCCGCCGAGGCGCAAAGATGCCAGGTGTGTCGACAAAGACGATCTGGCTGTTTTTGACGATGGCGATTCCACGCACCATCGTGCGGGTGGTCTGCACCTTACGGCTGACGATCGAAACCTTGGTTCCCACCAAGCGATTGACCAAAGTCGATTTGCCGGCATTCGGTGCACCAATGATTGCGACGAAACCACAGCGTCGCGACTCAGGACGGCCCGCCATCAGTCCACGCTCCTTCACGACGCAACATCGCAGTTGCCGCGTTCTGCTCAGCCTCGCGCCGATTGCCGCCGCTTCCCGACGCAGGCCTCAGCCCGGGTGCCCGGACCTCGATAACGAAACGCGGCGCGTGGTCCGGGCCGGCGCGGTCGACGATTTCATACATCGGCGTGCCCAGTCCCCGCCCCTGCGCCCACTCCTGCAGCGTGGTCTTTGCGTCACGCAGCGGGCCGGTCCACGCGACCATTCGCTGGCCCCAGTGCTCGGCGATGAACCGCCGCACAACTTCGATACCACCGTCGAGATGCAGCGCGCCGATCACGGCCTCGCAGACGTCGCCGAGGATCGCGGCCTTCTTGCGCCCCCCGGATTGTGCTTCTCCCGAGCCGAGCCGCATAGCGGTGCCGAGATCGAGCTCCAACGCTACCGCTGCACAACTTTCGTTGCGGACAAGGGCAGTCAACCGTCGCGCCAGTTCACCCTCTGCTGCGTCTGGAAACCGATCGATGAGCATCTCGGCCACTACGAGCCCAAGCACCCGATCTCCCAAAAACTCCAGCCGCTGATAAGTGGCGCCGTCGGATCCGACTGCGCTTGCGTGGGTCAGTGCCCTTTCCAACAGGGTACGATCGGCAAAGCTATGGCCCAGGCGCCGCTGCAGCGCCGCAACAACGGAGTCGCGAGCGTTCATTCAACCGTCGTGAAGAGCCGATCCCAGCGAACCGTCCACGGCCACCGCCAGAACGCGAGAGCCGAGGCGCCATCGCCCACCGAAAAGAAGACTATCTCGGCCCGCCCAACGAAATTCTCGAACGGGACGTAACCAACCAGGCTGAGCACGCGACTGTCCTGGGAATTGTCGCGATTGTCGCCCATCATGAAGAAGTGCCCATCCGGCACCTCATACACCTGGGTATTATCAAGGTTCTGCATTCCGAGATCGAGGGTGATGTAGTCGACTCCGTTCGGCAGGGTTTCGCGATACTGGGTGTAGGTTCGGCCCTGGTCATCGACCCATTTGCCGACCTTTTCGCGCTCGACGGCCGTGCCGTTGATGTGCAACACGCCATCGATCATCTGGATTTGGTCGCCGGGCAGGCCGATCACCCGCTTGATGTAATCGGTCGAGTTGTCTGCCGGCAGCTTGAACACCGCCACATCGCCACGCGTCGGAGCCTCGCCCCAAATTCGGCCGTCAAACAGGTCAGGCCCGAACGGTAAGGAGTAACGGCTGTAGCCATAGGCGTATTTGGAGACGAACAGATAGTCGCCGATCAGCAGCGTCGATTTCATCGACCCGGACGGGATGTTGAACGGCTGAAACAACAGGGTGCGGACGACCAGTGCCAGAAGCAAAGCCTGGATGATAATCTTGACTGTCTCGCCGAAGCCGCTTCCCTTCGCCGGCGTTTTTTCGGTGGCTACGCTCATGATCTCGATCTCGGTCGGAGGGACAGATTTTCAATAGGCACGAACGGCCGGTCATACCGGCTCGTGACACCTTCCGCAACGCCGTGAGGGTCAAGTACGGCGGATTTACGACGCGGACTCAGGGGATTGCCTCGATGATGACGTAAGCCTGCGCCATCGGATACTCATCGGTAATCGTCAGGTGGATCACGCCGTTTTGATCGGCCGGCATCAGCACGGAGAGGCGTTTCGCCGCGCCCCCGGTGAGCGACATGGTCGGTTTGCCGGACGCCAGGTTGACGACCCCCATATCGCGCCAGAACACTCCATTGCTGATCCCGGTGCCAAGGGCCTTGGCACAGGCTTCCTTTGCAGCAAAACGCTTGGCGTAGGAGGCCGCGCGCATGCGCCGTCGCTCCGACTTGGCAATCTCGATCGAAGTGAAGATCCGGCTGACGAACCGTTCACCGTGCCGCTCCAGCACCTTTTCGATGCGCCGGATATCGATCAGGTCATTACCAATGCCGACAATCATACGGGTCAAGGCTCCTGGGCCGGTGAATCCGCGCGGGCCTGGCGACGGGTCTCAAGCCGCTGCCGACGCGCGTTTTGATAGGCCCGGACAGCTCCACGAACAATGAAGTAGGCCACAGTAGCGGAAATCAGACCGAGTGGCACCGCGCCCAGCAACATGGCGGGCAGAACATCGAGAATTTCCGCCCAGCTTGCGTCGGCAAGTCCGCCCTGCGGCAACTTGGGAGCACGCTTGCCGAGATCGAGAATGCTGCTCCCGACGGTGTAAGAAAGCCACCACATGAACGGAAACGTCAGCGGATTACCGACTCCGGTACCGAAAATGGCGGCCAGCGCATTGCCCCCGAAAATGAAAGCGATGAAGATCGCCATTAGAAAGTGAAAGCCGAATAGCGGTGTCCATGACACCAGCACACCGGCGGCGAAACCGAGCGCAATGGCGTGTGGAGACGCGCTCAACCGCAATACCCGTTTGGCGAAATACTTCAGCGAACGCGACCAGCTCCCGCGCGGCCAAACGGCTGTCCTCAATTGTTCGGTGCGAGTGGGCGGTGTGCGGCGGCGAAAAAGCATTGTGCTCAAGGTGCAAGGCCGCGGCTACCAGGCTTCACGGCCGGGATCGCCGCAAGTTCCGGCGGCAGAGAATCCGCCGGATAGGCCGGCACCTTGTAATTGGCAAGAGCGATCAGCGGAACGCCTATCTCGGCATCACCGGCCGATCGATCAATCAAGCAGGCAGCCGCAACCACGACAGCGCCCAGATCGCGAACCGCAGCGATCGTCTCTCGGATCGACAGGCCGGTGGTCACGATATCCTCGACGATCAGCACACGGGCGCCCTTGTCGATTTCGAATCGACGCAAGCGGAATTCGCCGGCTTCCCGTTCGACCCACATCGCCGGAACGCTCAGATGGCGTGCTGTCTCGTAGCCAGGAACGATGCCGCCAACCGCTGGAGCAATAACGAAGTCGATCGAACCGAAGCCGGCGTCCCTGACTTTCTCGGCCAGTGCGCGACACAGCCGTTCTGTCTTGTCCGGATACATGAACACCCGGGCCTTTTGCAGGAAGACCGGGCTCCGCAGCCCCGAGCTCAGTATGAAATGCCCCTCGAGCACGGCACCGGCGCTGCGAAAGATATCGATGACTTCAGCCTCGTTCATGAACGTCCTTTCATGCACCGACCCGGGACACCAGACTGACAACCTTGCGCGCGCGAATCTGAACGATGAGCCGTGTCAGGTGCTTCAGATCGAAAACCTCAAGATCAATGAGCATAACCGAGAAGTCCGACGCTGCCTTGGTGATCTTGAGGTTGGAGATATTGCCATCGTTGTCGGCAATCACCCGGGCGATCTGCGCCAACGTTCCCGGCTCGTTGATAGCAGTCACTTCGATCCGCGCCGGAAACCGTTCGTCGCTGTCATTGTCAACCTCCCATCGCACGTCGAGCCATCGATCGGGCACGTCGTCAAAGGCCTTCAGCGCCTGCGATGTGATTGGGTAGACGGTGACACCCTTGCCCGGCGTTGTGATGCCGACAATGCGCTCGCCTGGCAAGGCTCCCCCTTCGGCGAACCGAACCGGATTATCCGCGGAGAGCCCGCGGACGGGAATCGCGTGGCGCGCATCCTTGCCGTTGCCCGTCTTTCGCGAGAATCCCGGCACTCGGAACTTCAAACCCGATCCACGCGAGAGGCCAAACCATCCCTCCTCGCTGCGAGCCCGGCCACGCGGTAGCCGATCCTCCTTGTGGTCTGGATAGGCAGCCTTGAGTACGTCGATGGACGGGATCTCTCCGCGGCCGACCGTCGCCAGGGCATCGTCAAGATTGGTCTGCGCCAGGCGCGGAAGGATCGCCGTCATCAATTCGTCGGAATATTCTCGCTTCGATCGCTCGAATGCGCGCTCAAGGATCCGTCGGCCAAGGCCGGCATATTGTTGGCGGACAGCAGCCCGGGTTGCACGGCGGATGGCGGATCGCGCCTTGCCGGTGACAACCATCGACTCCCATGCCGCCGGAGGCACCTGCCCCTTCGAACAGACGATCTCAACCTCGTCACCGTTATCCAATTCCGTCATCAAGGGCATCGAGCGGCCATTGATCCGCGACCCGACGCATGTATCACCAATGTCGGTGTGAACCGCGTAGGCAAAATCAATCGGCGTCGCGCCGCGTGGCAGGGCAATCAGTCGTCCCTTCGGCGTAAAACAGAACACCTGATCCTGAAATAGCTCGAGTTTGGTATGTTCGAGAAACTCCTCCGGGGTATCACCCTCTGCAAGCATCTCGATGGTGCGCCGTAGCCATTGATACGCACCAATTTCATCGTTGCTTCCGGCTGAGGGATGTGAGGCGCCATTGGTACCGATCGCACCACGATTCGATTTGACCACGACCCCATCCTTGTAGAGGGGATGGGCCGCAATTCCGTACTCGGCCACTTGATCCATCTCCTCCGTGCGGATCTGCAATTCGACCCGCTGGCGTCCAGGGCCGATCACGGTGGTGTGGATGGAACGATAGTCGTTCTGTTTCGGTGTGGAGATGTAGTCCTTGAAACGACCGGGGACAGCCGGCCAGGTACTGTGGACGACGCCAAGCGCCCGGTAGCACTCCGCTACCGAGTCGACCACGACGCGGAATCCGATAATGTCCGAAAGCTGCTCAAAGCCAACCGCATTGCGCTCCATCTTCCGAAAGATTGAATAGGGCTTCTTTTCCCGCCCCCGAACGCTTGCCGCGATGCCGTTGTCGGCCAGCCCGTCGGTCAGTTCGCGCTCGATGCTGGCGATGAGAGTACTGTTGCGCCGACGAAGCTCACTCAGACGGTCATCGACAGTTGCATGGGCCTCCGAGTTGACCTCCCGGAAGGATAACTCCTCAAGCTCCTCGCGCATGTCGTGCATGCCCATGCGTCCCGCCAGCGGCGCATAGATCTCCAGCGTCTCCTCCGCAATGCGCTCGCGCGAGGCTTCCGGCATGAACTCGAGCGTTCGCATGTTGTGCAGCCGGTCGGCGAGCTTGACCAAAAGCACCCGGACATCCTCGGAAATCGCCAGCAACAGTTTGCGAAGATTTTCAGCCTGCGCCGCCTTGCGCGATACCAGATCGAGTTTCTGGATTTTTGTCAGTCCCTCGACAAGGCGGCCGATGTCCGCGCCGAAGGCAGAATCGATCTCCGGCCGCGTGGCGTCGGTGTCCTCAATCGTGTCGTGGAGAAGCGCCGCCGCAATGGTCGCGTCGTCGAGCTTGAGATCGGTGAGGATCCCCGCGACCTCAAGCGGATGGGAGAAATAGGGGTCGCCATTGGCCCGCTGCTGCGTACCATGCTTCTGCATGGCATAGACGTAGGCCTTGTTCAGCAGGTTTTCGTCCGCGTTGGGATTGTAACGCGTAACCCGCTCGACCAGTTCGTATTGGCGCATCATGGCGCAGCAGTCCAAAGGGCCATTTTCGACACCAACCGAGAGGCTGACGCCAGATTATAGTCACTTCGGAACAATATAGTGGCGTGACCCTCTACAAGCTATGAAACAACCCACACAACCGCTTTTGCAGCGCGGTTGCCTGAAGGCCTCGCTGCCTGGCGAAACGGCGTGGCGCGCACAGCCCGGTCCGCCCATCGAGAAAAACTAGAAATCGTCCGTCTTGTCGGGCGGCACCATGTTCTCAAGGCCTCGCAAGAGTTCCTCCTCCGACATACGGTCGAACGCCATGTCACCTTCGTTGTCCGATCCAGCCGGTTTGGGCGAGGCGATCAGCGGTACCGGTTCGGCTTCCGGCTCGTCGACTTCCACATGCTTTTGCAGTGAGTGAATCAGATCTTCCTTGAGATCGGCCGGCGAGACGGTCTCGTCCGCGATTTCTCTCAGGGCGACGACCGGATTCTTGTCGTTGTCCCGGTCGATCGTCAGCTGCGATCCACTGGAAATCATTCGTGCTCGGTGGCTCGCAAGCAAGACCAACTCGAAACGGTTGTCGACCTTGTCGACACAATCTTCAACGGTGACGCGCGCCATCGGCCCGGAAACTCCTGAGAATTGGGGAATTTCTCAGCACATAAGCCGGTTTCAGGCGAAAAGCAAGGCAGCGGGTCGGATTTGCTCTGGACCCCGCCCCAAATGGCCCTATATGGCTGACATATTGGTGGCTCGGGGACCGCGGGCCAGTATAGGCGGCAAAATTGACCGGACATTTCCCGGAGACTAAACCTCAAAAAGAACGTCTTGTGGCGGGCGGGCCGCCGGTCGACCGGGCATGGCGCCCGAGTTTTCCAAACCCTTCCACCGACGAATGGAACAGGATCCATGTTTGACGAAAGAGAAAAGATTGCCCTTTTCATCGATGGGGCCAATCTCTACGCCACGGCAAAATCATTGGGATTCGACGTTGATTACAGAAGACTTCTTCTGGAATTTCAGAAAAAAGGCTACCTTCTTCGCGCGTATTACTATACTGCAATGGCTGAAGACCAGGAGTACTCATCGATTCGGCCGCTGATCGATTGGCTTGATTACAACGGCTATACGGTTGTTACCAAACCAACCAAAGAATTTGTCGACGCTAGTGGTCGCCGCAAGATCAAGGGCAATATGGACATTGAGCTGGCGGTCAACGCGATGGAGATGGCCGAGTCGGTCGACCACCTGGTGCTATTCTCCGGCGACGGCGACTTTCGTTCGGTTGTCGAGGCGATCCAACGCAAGGGGCGCAAGGTAACGGTCGTGTCGACCTTGTCGACGCAGCCACCGATGATCGCGGATGAGCTTCGGCGTCAGGCCGATCACTTCGTTGACCTTGCTAATCTTCAGAAGCAGCTTGGCCGTGATCCGGCCGAGCGACCGCAGCGACCAGCGGAGCGTTCCAGCAGCGATACCAGGTTCGAGGACGAGTTCGAAGACGAAGAGGCCTAATGTCAAATTCGCTCCACTAGCGCGCATTTCACCCTGACATGGCCTGCGAACCGGACGGTGATTGTCCGCTTTGCGCGCGGCTTGTCGCATATCGGCAGCACTGGCGGGCCAATGAGCCAGACTGGCACAATGCGCCGGTCCTGACTTTCGGGCCCGCAAGTGCCGGCCTTCTCATTGTGGGGCTGGCGCCGGGTCTGCGTGGCGCCAACCGCACCGGCCGCCCCTTCACCGGCGATTACGCAGGCGATCTTCTCTATCGAACCCTGCTCGAATTCGGTTTGGCCAAGGGAGAATACCAGGCGCGACCGGACGATGGTCTGACCCTTGTGGACACCAGGATTACCAACGCCGTCCGCTGCGTGCCGCCCGAAAACAAGCCCATCGGCGTCGAAATCCGAACCTGTCGATCATTCCTGACAGCCACGATGAAGGGAATGCCAAGGCTCCGGGTGATCGTGACGCTTGGCCGTATCGCTCATGACAGCACCGTCAGCGCGCTTGGGCTCCGGCGAAAAGACGCGCCCTTTGGTCACGGCGCGGTCCACCAGGTTGCTGGCGGCCCCACCATCCACAGCAGCTATCACTGCTCGCGTTACAACACCAATACGCGGGTACTGACGGAGGCAATGTTCAAGAATGTCTTTGCCGCGGTCACCGCCGAACTCAGGACCGGGACTTATACCAAGGGCGGTTAATATTGACCCCTTTGATGGCCCCAATTCGTTTGCCGACAAGGCACGTCTCGAAGGGCGATACGGGGTCATCGTTCGAGAGACGTAACGATGCTCGGCGGGCGAATTCGGGCCACCGCAGGCC
>JAAEOR010000855.1 GCA_024222895.1 Hyphomicrobiales bacterium
CTGTTCCCGTCGCTTGAAGCCGCCTTGCCGGATCTTGACCGTAGCCAGTTCGTGGTCGAGCCGGACGGTACGGCGGCACGTTACGAGCACCTGCGGACGATGGTGTTCGCCGACATTCATGCTAGACTGCGACCGGTCAACCAAAGTGTTCACGCCTTCCTGAAAGGTTAGAAGCACAGTTGGCAATTGACGCGCGCCGGACGCATTCGGCGGGCAACGAAACACAGGAGGCGACATCATGATTCAAAGACGCTCTTTTCTTGGCTTCATGGGCGCGACAGCTGCGGCTGCCGGCACGGGGACGCTGGCGACATCGGCCCTGGCGCAGGACTCGAAATTTGCGATCGCGCTGGTTCCCGGACTCACGACCGATGCGTTCTACATCACGATGCATCGCGGCGCCCAGGCCGCTGCAGACGCCCTTGGCCAGACTTTGATCTTCCAGGGTGCGTCGGAGTGGAACGTCACCCTGCAGGTACCGGTGCTCGACGCGGTGATCGCCCGCCAGCCCGATGCGATTTTGATCGCGCCGACCGATAAGGTACAGCTTGTCCAGCCGTTGAAGAAAGCGGACGACGCCGGGATCCCGGTGGTCTGCGTCGACACTTTCATTGGAACCGGCGTGTTCCAGACCGGTTCCGGCGATGCCGACTTCCCGATCTCATACATTGCCTCCGACAATGTGCTCGGTGGGGTTATGGCGGCCCGCTCGCTTGCTGCCGCAATCGGTGAATCCGGTAAGGTCTATGTCTCCAACGTCAAGCCGGGTGTTTCGACGACCGACCAGCGCGAGGAAGGCTTCAAGCAGGAAATGGCGAAGCATGACGGCGTCGAAGTGCTGGAGACCCAGTTCAACGATGACGACGCCAACAAGGCTGCCGCCCAGCTCCAGGCCGTGCTCGGCCGGGTACCGGACCTCGCCGGTGTGTTCGGAGCCAACCTGTTCTCGGCTTCCGGCACCGCCAATGGTGTCAAACAGGCGGGCAAGCAAGGCGTGGTCAAGATCGCCGCGTTCGATGCGCCGCAGTCGGTGGTCCAGGATTTGAAGGACGGGACCTTCGAGATGGCTATCGCCCAGCATCCGGCCGAGATCGGATACTACGGCGTCATGTCGGCGTTCGCCCATCTGACCGGCCAATCGGTACCGACCCTTATCGGCACCGGTTTCACGGTGATGACCAAGGACAATATCGACGATCCGGACATCGCCAAGTTCCTCTATACCGGCTGATCCCGATCGCTCTTTGAACTGACGAGCCGCCGGCTCCTGGCCGGCGGTTCTTTCATCGCGTAGACGGACTTCAGCATGACCGCCATACCCAGCGATGCCATGTCGCCCGGCCGTTCCGTTCTG
Source organism: Hyphomicrobiales bacterium (assembly GCA_024222895.1). GTDB lineage: Bacteria > Pseudomonadota > Alphaproteobacteria > Rhizobiales > Kaistiaceae > Bauldia. The sequence continues at coordinate 1,355 of JAAEOR010000855.1, forward strand.
TCGCGAATCGCCGATCTTCGCGCTTGGCTCTTTCTCGTTCTGCTTCTCATCTTCTTCGAGACCTGGTCACGCACTGTCTACGGCGTGAGCTTTACCAGCAACACATACAATCTGCAGTCGATCGGGATTTTCGCGACCGCTCCGTTGCTTCTCGCCCTCGGTCAGACCTTCGTGATCATCTCGGCCGGGATCGATCTTTCGGTTGGCTTCACCATGGGATTGGCAGCGGTCACCTCGGCCCATATGGCCAATTATGCCATGGCGGCGGGAATGGACCCGCTTCCAGCGATGCTCGTTGGCCTTGGTGCGGGCGTTGGCATCGCGTTCATCCCCGGCCTGGTCAATGGCTGGCTGATTGCGAGACTGCGGGTGCCGCCCTTCATCGGTACCCTGGGCATGTATGGGATCGCTCGTGGTGCCGCCTTTTTGATTGCCGGGGGAATGACCGTCCCGGTTTCCAACGAGTGGTTTGCCTGGATTGGCAATGGTCGGGTCCTGGGAGTCCCGATCCTCGTCATCATTACCGTGATCGTCGTTCTGATCATGCACTACGTCCTGTCGCAGACCCGCTTCGGCCAACATACTTATGCCCTGGGAGCGAGCCGAGAGGCTGCGGTGCGTTCCGGGATCAATGTGAGCGGTTTGACGATCCGGATCTATCTGCTCGCAGCGGTCTGTGCGGGATTGGCCGGCGCACTCTATTCCGGCCGTTTCGCGGCCGGGGCGGCGCAGGCCGGCGAGCCGCTGCTCTTGAGTTCGATCGCCGCCGTGGTCATCGGTGGCGCGAGCCTGTTTGGCGGCTCTGGAACAATCGCCGGAACGGTCGCGGGGGCGCTGGTGATCGCGGTTATCCAATACGGCCTGGTGTTCATCAATGTCGAGCCGTTCTGGCAGTTTATTGCGGTCGGTGTCGTCATCATCATCTCGGTCCTTGTTGACCAGAGTCAGCGTCGGCTGCTGGGAGGGCGTCTGGATGAGTGAGCCACTTCTCACCGTTCGCGGCGTCTCGAAGCATTTCGGCGGCGTCAAAGCTCTGCAGGATGTCTCGATGGAGCTTCATGCTGGCGAGGTCGTGGCGCTTGCCGGTGACAACGGCGCCGGCAAGTCGACGCTGATCAAGGCGATTTCAGGCGTCTATAAGGCCGATACAGGTACGATTTCCCTCGAGGGGAGGCCGGTAACCTATGAAAGCCCCCAGCAGGCACGCGAGGAGGGCATTGAGACGATCTACCAGGATCTGGCGCTGGCCGACAATCTGACGATTGGCGCCAATATCTTCCTGGGTCGCGAACCGAAGCGGCTGGCGCTTGGTTTTCTGCCGATCATCGACCGGCGCCATATGGCCAGGGCCGCCCGTGAAACCATGAGGCAGATCGACTTTCACGTCGATCGCCTCGACGCGCCGGTTTCGACTTTCTCCGGCGGTCAACGGCAGGCCGTGGCGATTGGTCGGGCCATCTATTGGAATGCCAAGATCCTGATCATGGACGAGCCGACGGCTGCCCTCGGCGTGCCCGAGCAGCGCAAGGTAATCGCGCTGATCAAGGCGTTGAAGGAGCAGGGCAAGGGCGTGATCTTCATCTCACATAACCTCGGCGACATCTTTGCGGTCGCCGATCGCATCGTTGTCCTGCGCCGGGGTGTCAAGGCCGGTGAGCGCCAGGCGAGCGAGACAACCGGCGACGAAGTCGTCGGACTGATGGTCGGCGCCTGAGGCCGGCTTGAAGCCGGCCTCAGAGTTTAGGCGCACTGTTCGATCGGAAATGGGCAGAAGCGAAGCCGTTAGCGGCGATCGGCGAGAGCGGATGGCAATTCAGCGGCGGCGCTTTGAGCGGCCCTTAAGGGCCGCTTCAGTGATCACCTTATCCTTGGTCAGCGGGAGAGTCGGCTTGAGGCCGTCTTTCTTCAGGCCGTCATGGTAGGCCTTCACCGCCTCTTCCGGACTGATCTCGCCCTCGACCACGGCGCGCATGAAGCGGACCAGTGCTCGCGGGTCTTCCGCCAGGTTGATCTTGCGGCCGAACAAAGCGACACGGGCGCCGTGGCGTTCGGCTTGCGCGATGAGTTCGAACGTGTCGCGGGTCGTGCCCTTTGCGCCGCCGAGAATACCGACGACCAGCCGGCTCGGATCGTAGCTTGCCAGTTCCTCCATCGGGCCGGGGCCGTTATACTGCAGCTTAAGAAAATGAGGATGATCGTCGCCGACGACGCCGGCGAGAGCCCGGACGATGTTGTCGTTGATAAAACTGCCGATGTCGGCACCGTCGCGCAGCCCAATGTCGAAGGCAGGATTGAACACCTC
>JAAEOR010000856.1 GCA_024222895.1 Hyphomicrobiales bacterium
AAGGCACTGAATATGTTCAAATTGCCTATCCATGCTACCTTACGACCGAGTGGTGTTCGTTGGTAGCCGTGAGTGGCAATCGAATGCCGACCCCTTCGATGAACTTCCCAATGAGCAACACTGGAACTGACCGCGAGAGCCTAGACTTCCTCAGTTTCCTGGGGACCGAACAAACGAATTTTCACGTCGCCTTACATAACCTTCATGCTGAGTTCAACTGAACCGCACCGGGTTTGCCGGAGGCTGTTTGGTTTGAGTCACGCCACCATAGCGAACTCATCTGTCTGGGCATAGTAGAGCGCCTCTGCCTCGTCGGGCGGGATATTGCCGATGGGTTCGAGCAGGCGGCGGTTGTTGAACCAGTCAACCCATTCGAGCGTCGCGAACTCTACGGCTTCGCAGGTCCGCCATGGCCCGCGTCGGTGGATTACTTCGGTCTTGAACAGCCCAATCACCGTTTCGGCCAGAGCGTTGTCGTAGCTGTCGCCTACACTTCCCACCGAGGGTTCGATCCCGGCCTCCGCCAGGCGCTCGGTATAGCGGATTGAGACATACTGGACGCCGCGGTCGCTATGATGAATGAGGCCGTCCTGGCGCAACGGACGGCGGTCGTAGAGCGCCTGTTCCAGCGCATCGAGAACCAAGCCGGCCTGCATCGATCGGGAGGCCCGCCATCCGACGATCCGCCGGGCGAAGGCGTCAATCACGAACGCCACATAGACGAAGCCCGCCCAGGTGGCGACATAGGTAAAGTCCGACAGCCACAGCGCATTGGGTTTTGGCGCATGGAACTGGCGGTTCACGCGATCCTCCGGACAGGGAGCGGCGCGGTTGCTGATCGTTGTTTTCACTGGCTTTCCGCGCACCGCACCGGCAAGGCCCA
>JAAEOR010000857.1 GCA_024222895.1 Hyphomicrobiales bacterium
CAGGCATTTTCTCGCCGCCAGTCATGGTCTTGATCAGTGCATCCTTGAGCTTGACGCCCATTTCCGCTTCGGATGCCGAGACAAGCCCCGCGCCTGGCAACCGCGCAAGGTCTGGCGTCGCTTCATTGCCGCCGCGCCGGCTGTCGCCGGCAAAGCTGTCGATCGAAAGCGCTATGGCATAATCGCCAAGCACCGAACAGATGAGCTCAACCAGTGTCGATTTGCCGTTGCGGCCCGCACCGTAGAAAAACACCAGGCACTGTTCGGTCGTAATGCCCAGCAGGCAGTATCCGAAATAGCGTTTGAGGAACGCTCGGATTTCGGAATCCGGCTGAATGGTTTTGAAAAACGCGTCGAACGCTTCGGCCTTTGCCGCTGGATCCCATGTCACTGGGGCAAGTTTCGAGATCATGTCTTCAGACTTGTGCCGGTCGAGGCGATGCCGACATGTGTATGTCGGATCGTCCGGGTCGCTATCGAAATTCTCTTCCTGAAAAAACCGAAGCGTGCCGCTCTCCGTGTTTATGGCGTAAAGGTCCGTGTTGAGGTTCCCGATCATCGTCGCCACATGAGGCGCCGCCTCTGTCAGCATGTTGTTGATCTTGGATGTGCCGGCGGCGCTTTTGGCGTGGCCGTAGCGTGAGGACATGCGACCGCGAAAACCCGTCTCGGCCTTTTTCATGCGGTTGATTCGGTCATCAAGCTTATGCAGCGTTTCGGTTTCTTCGCCTGTCCATTTTTTGCCGGGCGTCGCCAGCAGCTTGCGTTCCTTCAGCGCCACGCGCCCATCCGTAATCGCCGCCTTCTCGTCCTCGGACGCGCCGAGCAACAGCGCCTCCTCGTGGATCCACTCGGCAGTGCATTGTGCCAGCGGGCGAACGACCGAGCCGTCCTCGTCTTCCTTCCAGCGCCGCCCGTCATAGCCATGCCAGCCGACGCGCGCGACATGAAGCACCGTATCGCCATAGCGTTTGATAAACCGGCGGGCGTTGCCGATATCCGTTTCCGGTTCCAAAGAGCAATCCTCAAGCAGTTCTTCGGGTGAAAGGGAAACAGCTTCGCGGCGTGCATCAAAGCTGCGCGAAGGGTCCGGGTTCTCCGCGCCCTTCGCCTTATCGGTCGCCGCCGCCATAATCTGGCGGACCACGGTCAGCGGATCGTTGTTTTTGTCCGTCAAGCGCTCTGCCTCCAGCCGGAAACAAGGTCACAAAAGTCACCATAGCCCTCCGGCGGCCAGGCTAGGGCCGTCAGGCAGTCAGGCAAAAGCAGTTCGATACGCTTCTTGGCCCGCGCCATGGCGGCGGCGGTGGCGACATGCTCGCTGTCCCATTCGCCAAGCAAAATGCATTCACGCACATGGCCGTCGATCGGAAATGCGTCTTCAAGCCGCTCGGGATCGGGAAAAGGCGCAGGCACCATCACGGCACGCTCCCGACCGTTCCTGTCGGTTCTTTTCAGCGTCGGATGTTTAAACCTGCCTTTTTTGTTGGCAGGGCCGGCCAAATTACTTTGGTCGCCGGCAGCCGCATATAAGGTATCGGCGCGGAAGGATTCCGAATAGGCAACAGCAAAGACAGTCTCGATGCCCTCCGCCACGATCCAGCGACGGCTGTCCCGGTTGCCGACGACGGGAATAAGCCCGTGCTTTTTCGAACCGCGCATTTTCTTTGACGGTAGCACCCTGCACTTTTCGTCATTGCCAAGATTGGGCCTGAATTTCGGAGAATTGGAAAGATCAATCCAGGTGATGTGACAGCCGATGATTTGGCGGTCAGCGTCCTCAAATGCCCCAATCATGGCCGGGCCGGAATGATGATCTGCTGGTCTGCCGAATGCATCCTTGCCGTGCCAGTAGGTTTCGGCTGGCGATATGCGGACACGAAGGCCGGCGCCGACACCCGAGAGGCTTCCAACTTTAAGGCGGCGGCATAGATAGGCATCGACCGCCGTACGCCGCCACGATGCCGATGCATACTCGAATATGCCCCGGGCGCGGGCCTGCTCGCGCTCACGAAACGATGCCGCGTCCTTCGCCTGGGCCGCCGCACGGGCGGCGTTCTCCAGCCGCCGCTTTTCGAGCCGTTCCTTGCGGGCGGCGCGTTCCTCATGAGTCTCGCCATCGTCCACCGGAATGGCAGTACCGAGAACAGCGGCGCAGGCCTCAAGAAGTTCCGGGCGCTTCTTGACGTCAAGGTCGAGCACATGCGCGGCCATGCCGATGGCGTCGTTCCCGCCAACCGAGCCGGCGCGGCAATTCCACTTGTTCTTTTTGGTGTTGAAGGCAAAACAATCGATTCCGCCGCATTGCGGACAGGGCTGTGGATGTTCGGCGCAGGAGCCGACGATATGCAGACCCAACATCGCAGCAGCGTCCCGTATCGAAACGCCCCGTGCTTCCTCGACAAAAAGCTCGATCGCCTGTTTCATACAGACTCCATCAACAAAAGCGCCGCCGCCTCGCCGTGGGCCGTTACGCGAAGGGCGGTCCGCTGGCCAGGCGATCCGGGATTCTGTCTCAACGTCACATACCCGTCACGCACAAGCAGTTTGATCTGGGCGCGACGGTCCCGCCGCTCTTTCGCCGGCAAAATCAGCCCGCTCGTGTTGCTGGTCGCACGGTAAAGCCGCAACAGCAGCTCCCGCGCCCGGCGCGAACGGATCGAGAAATCGACGCCACACGCAGGCGTGCTCCATTTGTATCTTGGAAAAAGCAATTTCCGCGCGACGTCGATCGGCAACAGGTTGAGGTAGGCTGCAATGCGGCCAAGCGTCCACCCGTTCTCGGCAAGCAGCAGAATGGACTCATATTCTGCGAGTATCGTCGCTGGCTTGCGGGAAATGCGCTCTGGCATTCCGAAACTGTCACGAACCGCAGATGGCGGTGTGATCGTCTTGGACGGCATTCCGAATTGGGTTCCGATAGCGTTTAGCGCGATCAATCTTTCACCTTTCTGAACAAATCCAGCAGCAACGCGACTTGCGATTCCGGAAGGCTCAGCGCTTCAGCAATTTCGAGCGTGTCGAACCGATTTGTTTCCCATAGCGCCCAAGCGGCAATGGCCTTGACTTCGGGCACGACGAGGCTGGGGTTGGGAAATTCGATAACGGTCATGAGCGTCTCCCCCTTGATCCGTTTATCTGTTTCGGCAGTGATGGTGGCCTCACAAAGCGCTTGCGGTCCCGCAACCGATATCCCAGGCCCCATACGGTTTCGATTTCCACGCCGAAGGGACGCAACTTTGTGCGCATTTTGCTAACCATGACCCTGAGTATTCTGGCATCAGGATGGTCGCCAGGCTGATCCGCATAGAGTGCAGCCATCAAAATGTCGTATGGACACCATGTCCGCGTCGTCAGGCAGCGAAAAAGGCGGCGCTCGAACTGTGTCAGGCGCCAATCATCAACAATCAGAACATTGTCGGGGCGGATAAGTTCCTGCAGCTGGAGATTATGCTCCCTGAGAACCTCGTTCTCGTCCCGCAAGCGCGCTTCAACTCGCGATATCATCTACCGCCTCCACTTCTGCAGGCTTTTCGCCGTCCAGAACCGCATCGACCAAGTCCTCCCCTAAACAGATGTCGAGAATGAGCGTTGCCAGTTGCTGCGGTGTACAATCGAGACGGCAGGCCTCATCACGCAGATGGTCTACGGTTTCTGGACAATGAATTTGTAGATTCATTAAGCGGCCCTCTTCTCGACGGTTTTCAGCAGGGTGTTCTGATCGTGCGCGCACGCAGTGGGAAACGGGTGACGACACGGTAAGATTACAGATGCGGTAATTTATCCGCATCGTCAAGCATATATTATACACCATTCCTTATACATTTTTTACGTATTATATTCCGCATATGACGGATTTTCTTAAAAAACGCCTACAACAGCGCCTGACAGATTTGGATTTGACGCCAGAGGGGGCTTCAAAGAAAGCCGGGTTGAGCCGCGATTTTCTTCGTCAGCTCTTCAGTCGGACAGCCGGTAATCCGCGCGCGGATAACCTGGTTCGTCTTGCGGAAGCGCTTGAGACAACACCGGCCTGGCTTCTTGGGGGTGACGATAAGGACAAAGTGGCCTTGCCAGCACCCAACGCACGAATTGGCGAGGCAGTTGAATTTCCCGACAAGAAGATACCAGTTTACGGCCAAGCTGTAGGTGGAGTGAACGGCGAGTTCGAGATGAACGGACATTTCATTCAGGAAGTCATCTGCCCACCGGCGCTCAGCCAGGTAAGCGATGCCTATGCGGTGTTCGTATCAGGCGATTCCATGGAACCGCGTTATTTCGATGGGGAACTGCTCTATGTTCACCCGCACCGCAGGCCGCGACGTGGTGATTTCGTTGTTGCGCAGATCCAGCTGGGAGAAAACGGCCCACGAATGGCCTTTATCAAGCGGTTCGAGCGGTGGAATTCCGAAGAGCTCATTATCGAGCAATACAACCCGGTGACAGAATTAAAATTCTCGACCAGTCAGGTCGTATCCGTTCATGTGGTGGTCGGGACTGGCGAAGGGTGACATTGTGACCAGATGGCGCAATCACATTGTTCTTATACCTCCGAATTAAATTGCCATTGTTGGTGCAATCACATACTGCGCCACAACCCATAGTTTGCAGGCTTTTTCCGTAAAGTTAAGCTGCCAGTGCCGCGTATCAGATGCATTCTTGTAAGAACCGAGAGGGTTGGAGGTTCTTCGAAAACTACTACCCAAGGTCGATCACAATATTTAAATGTCTAGGTTCGAGTGCCGATTGGTCTGCTTGGGTTCCATCGAAATACATGATACCAAAATCGACGATCGGGATTGGAGGTTAACTATTGGGACTTGTATCATGATGCCGTTTCTGGGACTGAATTCATACCACTCTGCTTTGGAGATAAGAGATTTTGCGAAACAAAATAAGGTGATGCAAACGCAGTCAGATATTCGCGGAACCGTCAACATCGCGGTAATTGATGACGAAAAATTTCAAGCTTATAATAACTTGAAGTCTTACGGTTACAAAATTACGGAACTGCAGGATATATCGACGATTTCTGAAGTCAAAGACTATGATATAGTTCTTTGCGATTTGATGGGCGTTGGTCGGAATTTTGACAATTCTGTTGGCGGTGCAAGCCTGATAAGAGAGATTAAAGCAAACTATCCGACGAAAATTGTCGTCGCATACACAGGTGCAAGGGCCAACTCAACTGAAGCTATTGCGGCGAAAGAGTACTGCGATGAGTTTCTCAAAAAAGATGCCGACATGACCGAGTGGACGGAGACACTCGACAGATTTGTCAGTCACGTCACGGATCCTTATGAGATGTGGCGCACGGCACGGCAAGGATTACTCGACCACGAGGTGGATATCCGCGACATCGTGAGATTAGAAAACGCTTATGTTAAGGCTGTCCTCGCAAAAGATCCGGAGTTTCATGAACTGATCCTCCAAATCTCGAAAATCGACTTAAGTGGTCACGCCAAAGGAATTGTCCAGAGTCTAATCGCGTCTGCAATATACGCGCTCGTATTCGCTTAACCGTGCTTGCATTCTTTTCAATAGTTGTCGAGCAAGATGGTAGCTATTCACTGGCTGACGGATCACTGCATAATCCGCCTCCTGAATTGCGAGATCGCTATAGAGTCAATCAGTATCTCGCCATAAAAAAGGAAGGCTGGTCAGTATCAGAATTTGGATATTTATGCCTGAAGAAAACCGATAAGTTTGGAAGGAAGTATCTGTTCCCAGGTCATATCCTTGAGGACGGCCCAAAGCCCACCAAGAAGTTTCTTGGATACAAGGCACAATTTTCGAAACAACAAATCGAGTATTATGTGCAGGCGCATTTGGAGCGCAATGATAAGTTGCGAACAGAGGCCGAACAGGAGTTGACGACACTGGTGCACGATCTGCGGCACCTTTCGACTGCAATTTATCATTCGGCTGAACAAGCAGGGAGAGCATTTCGTGAAAATGATCGCAGTGAATTATCGGATGGGCTGAAGACGATCGTTGCCACACAAACAATGCTCAAGGCCAGAACTGACTACCTGGACTACGTAAGCGGCGTCGATAGTTTTGAAACCCTCGAAAAAATTCCGGTCTATAGTCGGGTAGACAAGGTAGTGAAGTGCTTTAAAGCAGCCGCAAGAGACAAAAATATCAATTTAAAACTTCATGGCGAATCTTTCCGACTTACTAGAGGCCCAAACATTTTGGATATCGTTCCATATACGCTCATTGACAATGCTATAAAATACAGCCCGCCACATAACGATATTCAGGTGCAAGTGTATGATATTGAAAATAAAACAATAGTTTCCGTTTCGTCGATAGGACCAGTCCTTGAGGAAAGCGAGGACGAAAGAATCTTTGATCGTGGCTTTCGCGGTAGAAATGCGTCGCTAGTCCGGTCAGCAGGTACAGGAATAGGGTTATCCGTGGCAAAGGAGATTATAGAGGAGTTCTCTGGTGAGATTTCGGTCCAGGGTTCGGGAACTGTTCGCGCCGTTGACGGAATTGATTATCATGAAGTTGAGTTCAAGTTCATGGTTCCGTCAAGCGGAGAAGATAAATCAAGGAGACAGAGATCGGGTAGAGGTCGTTCCACTTAACCCAGACGAGGAGCAATACCGAATTTCGACCGAGGCTCCAACCCAAAGCGCAATCAGCGAACGTCAGCCAACAGGGTGTAGTAGCCCGAAATACGCACCTGCAGCACTAGCCCGCGTCCCCAGCACCTTCTGGACTAACCCGTCGCGGCAACTGGCCTAAAAGATGCCGGTTTGGATGTGATATCGAAGTTGCATTTTGTACCGTCTTGATCATTACCTGCCCGAGCTCATCCTCCATATCGCTATCTGACGTATATTTACTGCATTTTTAATTGACGCGGTATTTTTTCCGCATTATCGTCTCCAGCGTTTCAAACGGAGAGATTTTCATGACCATTGCTTTGACATTCCATCGTCCCACCGGTTCTTCTGCTCCCGCCATGGCCGAGTTCTTCATCGAACGCCAGAGCCTGAGTAAAGCAACCACCCGCGAAGATCTACTCGCCGCCGGCTTCGATGGCGACGAGATTGATGCGCATGCCAACAAGGCGCGCAGCACAGCAGCCAAACGAATGGTTCGCGATGCAGCGGTCACACAACGCCGTGAGGTTTGAAACCGGGATCAGGAGATATGCCATGCAAAGCAAGATTGATCTTTCGCCCATGAAACCCATTTTTCAATCTGACAACGAGCGAGAACGTTTGACCCGCACAGACCGCTTGATCCTTGTTGTGACCCTGACCGCGTACCTCGCCGCAATCCTCGCTCTTCTGTTGCAGGGGCCATTCTCATGAGCGGCGGCTTCACGCTTTGCGGGCGGGACGGGACGGACGCCCGGTTTTATCGTGAGGTGATAACCGCCGGATCCGACGACGAGCGCCATGCCGCAAGGCTTCATGTCAGCCGCACTCTACGGCCGCATCATGGATGCGTTTTCTATTGCCGCCCCGAAGACCAGCGGTTTCAGGGAAACAGCGGAAGGCCAATGCCCGAACTCGGCAAGGCAATTTCCGATGACCTCACGCAGATCGCTGCAATGGCTTTTATCGAGCGAAACTCGGTCTGCCATACCGATTTCCTGCGGGCGGGTTATCTGCCGACGCTTGCCTGTGCACTCGCGCCCGGCCAACTAGATGACTACAGCGGTCCAAACCGCTATCTGCGGGCGGGTGCGGTGTGAGCGGCGAGTCTCCGATGACCCGGCAGATCTCAATCGAAGCCCTGAAGCGGGCCGACAGACACGCGCGGCGGATTCAAAAGTTGGTCGATGGTTGGCTGCATTGGGAGGCCTTTCCCTGTCCCTACCCTCATTTGAAAGCGGACCATGAAGCACAAATCCGCAAGCAACTTTTCGCCCTGACAACGAGTATCGACACCGCTGCAAGGAAACAGCAATGACCCGCCCCTTGCGCGCAGACCCAATCGCCTATCCGCCGCGCGGCCTTTGCCGAGGCGATGCAGCCCGGTGGATCGGCGTCTCGCCGACAAAGTTCGACGAACTGATTTCCAATGGCACTATGCCAAAGCCGAAACGGATCGACGGCCGCGTCGTGTGGGATCGTTACGCCCTCGACGCCGCCTTCACCGACCTGCCCGACGATAAGGTAAACCTGATCGATTTTGCCCTGAATGGTGGCAAGGCTACGTAACGGCTTGTCCTCAGGTTGCAATCTGCATAACCTGCCGCCATGACCATCAAAGACGATTATCCCGGCGTTTCTCACTACCACGATAGGCACGGCCGCAAGCGCTGGCGTTTTCGCACCGCGAACCGGAGCCGTGAGTTACAGGGCGAACCATATGAACCGGAATTCGATCAATCCTATTCGGACGCGGTAGCAGGGCGAAAACCCCCACCGAAGCCAAAGCCCCGCCTGGCGGCGTTTCCAAAGGACGTGGTTCGCCCCAAGAGTTTCGCCGATGCCTGGGACCGTTACAAGAAATACGACGAATGGCGCACCGCATCGACGGCCACACGCAGCAAGAACGAATATCTTGCAGAGACGTTTCTCGAATCGGAAATTGAAGCTGGTACAAAAATCTATTGGCGCCAGGCCCTGGTGTCGGATCTGCGCCGTACGCACGTTAAAAAGCTGCTCGCGAAATACGGTGAAACGCCACATAAGGCCAAGCACTTGCTGACTGCTGTGCGCAAGATGATCATCGTCGCGCTTGACGAAGAATGGATTGAGCACGACCCGTCAGCAAAAATCGGCTGGCGTCCAGCATACAAGGGATGGAGCGCATGGAACCCTTCTCAGCTGCAACAGTTCATGGAACGTTGGCCGGCCGGCACAACACCACACGTGGTATTTTCGATCGCGCTTTGGCTTGGCAACCGGCGCAGTGACATTGCCACACTGCGATGGGATCAACGTTGCGCTCGCAGGCTTCAAATCGCCGGTAAGATTCGCATCGTTCGTGGTTTCGAAATCGTGCAAAAGAAAACTGGAAAAGTGCTGTTCCTTCCCGAACCCCCGATGTTGACCGCAGCGATTGACGCAACCGAGCGGCGCGGCGAAAGAATCGTCGTTACCGCATACGGTCTCCCATTTTCCGAAAAGTCCCTGACCGGCCGCATGTCCGATTGGCGCCAATCCGCGGATCTGCCAAAGGGATTAACCCTGCATGGTCTGCGCAAGACGCTTGGCAAGCTGATGGCCGAAGGCGGCACATCGACACGCCAGCTTATGAGTGTCCTAGGCCATGAAAACATGGAACACGCCGAACTTTATTCACGCGACGCCGAACAGGCTGTGTTGGCCGTCGAAGCCATGGACAAGGTCATCGCCTTGTTTGACCAAAAGTGACGGTTTGGCGAACCTTTTGGCGAACCTTGGCGAACCGTCGGCGAACTGGTATATAACTTATTGAAAAAAAAGAAGAATGGTGGGCCCGGAGGGACTCGAACCCCCAACCAAGCGGTTATGAGCCGCCGGCTCTAACCAATTGAGCTACAGGCCCCACCTGGCGATTTTCCAACCGCCGATTATGCACGCAACATGGTGGAAGATTACGCTAACCGGACCCGATTAAACCAATTCGGCTGATTGGACAAGACATTGCCGCAATGCGTTCATAATAAGCCTGAGCCAAACACACTTAATTGGGGTTCCCTATGATTTCTCGCCGCAATCTTGCATTCGTTCTGGCTCTTGCGCTCTTGCCCGTACCGGCCATTGCCAGCGATGCGGAAAAGCCCGGTCTGGTATCCGTCACCGGAGAAGGCACCGCGCATCTCGTGCCCGACATGGCTGTCATTAGCCTGACCGTCATGCGCCAGGAAAAGACCGCCCGCGCGGCGCTTGACGCCAACAATTCCGCCATGGCGCAGGTGCTTGCCTCCATGAAGGCCGACGGTATCGAATCGCGCGATCTGCAGACCTCGGGATTTTCCATCAATCCGCAATATTTCTACCCCAAGAACGACGGCACCAAACCGGTTCAGCCGACCATCACCGGATACACCGTTTCCAACACGCTGACGGTGCGCATCCGCGATCTCGACAGTCTTGGATCGATCCTCGACAAGTCGGTGACCCTCGGCGTCAACCAGGGCGGTCAGATCATATTCACCAATGATGATCCGTCAGCGGCGATTTCTGAGGCTCGTGTTGCCGCTGTCAAGGACGCCGTGGCCAAGGCGACAACGCTGGTCGGGGCGGCCGGCGTTTCGCTTGGCCGCATCACTCAGATGAGCGAGCAGCACAGCAGACCGCAGCCCATGCCGATCGTGCGGGCTGAAATGATGCGGCAGGCAGCGGATGCATCCGTGCCGGTCGCCGAAGGTGAAAACCAGTACCGCGTCAACGTCAATGTGAGTTTCGAGATCAACCAGTAGGCAAACAAAACCCCGGCACTGGCTTTGTGCGGGCCAGCGCCGGGGTGCTTCCACTGATCAATGTGGGTGGGCGGAGATCAGCGGAACCTGATGATCGGGCAACGGCGGGCATTGGCGAAGACGACGCGGGTCTGGTAGCCGTAGCGCCAGCCCCTGACGACCAGGCGGTTGCGGTTCCTGCGCACGATGCGGGCGTTGCGAACCCCAAGTCTGCGGGCCTTGTTGACGGCCCGGCGCGGTTTGCAGTATCCGCGCGGTGCGCCCCAGGAAGGGCCCGGGCCCCAATACGGGCCGCCATAGCCGGGTGTACCGAATGTAATTCCGAACTGCACCTGGCCGGCGGAGGCCTGGCTGGTGGTTGCTGCGGTGGCACCAACGGCGATCAATGCCGCCAGCGTGGTAGCTTTAATGATATTTGTGAACATCTGTGCTCTCCATCCTCTGGGTTTTGCAATCGCTTGTGATGCGATGATTAAAATTTAGTAATGTTCTCCTGAACCCGAACGGAACCCCATATTCATGTTTGGTTCATGATCGGAACTTTCTAAAAAAACCCGGAGTTTTCAGATGGTTAAAAGACAAAAAAGAATCAGAATATGATCACGGGACATATTTGGCACGCTGAGACCGTTTTGCTGCCCGCCGCGCTCGCAGGCGTTCTTTTATCTGTGATGGCACCGACAGCGAATGCACAGTCGCGCGCCGATGCTGCCGACGATCTGGACAGCTTCGCGATTGCCCACCTGGACGCGGTCCAGCCCCTCTCCATCCGCGACAACGCGGAATATTGCGGCCTCATCGACTACGACCTGAACGGCGATCTTACCGCCACGCCGGCGCGCCAAGGTGGCCGCAACGGCTGCAATCCGGGCATCGAACCAGACGGCTTCGAGGTCGTCGCGTCCTATCATACGCACGGCGCCTATTCGCCCGACGCCAATACCGAAGCACCGTCGGTCGATGACCTGCTGGGCGATTTCGAGGAAGGCATCGACGCCTATATCGCAACCCCGAGCGGCCGCGTGTGGCTGAATATTCTGGAGAGGAACTGTCCGTTCAGCTCTGCGGTCCGGGATGCGTCGCCGCCGATCCGCAATTCCTGTCCTGCCCGGCTATGACACCGGATGAGGAATACACCATAGACACTTTGCAACAACGCGAGGCGGATGACACCGGCGACTGCTGAGGCCCAGAGCGTAACTTGTTATACGGAAACCGGCAGCGTTCGGGTCCAGAACTGCATGGGCTTGCGCGTTTCTTCGGCATTGCCGATATCGCGCCAGGGAAAATCGCACACGACGCGCTTCATCTTTTCATAGCCGCGCTTGCGCCAGAAATTGTCCAGCGGCACATAGTCCGCCGGGCGCATCGGATGGTCGTCGGGCCGGATGACGCCGCAATAGACGATCCGGTCGAAGCTTTTCTCGCGCGCGGCATTTTCGCGCTCCCTGAAAAAACGCACTCCGATGCCCTGGCCCCGATATTCGGACAGAAGAACGGATTCGCCGAAGTAGAAAAATCCTCGGCCCGGTGGCCTTCACGCATGAACGGTTCGGCAAAATCGTCGAAATGGTCGGCAAGCGGTGCGGCCGTCGCCGCACCGATGAGCTTCTCGCCGTCATAGGCACCGATGATCACTGCGCCGGGCGACGCGGCAAATTTCGACAGGTATTTGCGTTCATAGTCCCTGTCGCCTTCATAAAGATAAGGCCACTCATGAAAAACGGTGATGCGCAGCTGCGCCAGATCGTCCAGTGCCGCGTCCAGATCGGCACCCGTCAGCTTGCGGAACGCGATATCAGCCACTTGCCGCTTCCACTTGGGCGATCCAGTCCTGCAGGTTGTAGCAGGTCGTCACGCGACTGATCAGCCTGTCATCGATTTCAAAAAAGATGCCGGCCGGCAGGCTGTAGGTCTGGCCGCTGGCCGGCGGCAGCCCCTTGGCCGTCTTCAGATAGGTGCCGCGCACGGTGAATTCCGCTGCCGCGCGGCCGCCATCCGCCGACACCATGATGGCGATGTCACCCAGCTGTTCGGAATAGTGTTCGGCCATCATGGCGTTGAACCAGCGGAACTTTCCCCGGCCGATCTCGCGGTCACCCTGGTTGATATCGTGAATGACATCCTCGCCAAGCACTGCCAGTATGCCCTCGCTGTCGCTGCGGTTGAAGGCATCGAGATAGGTTCTGATCAGCTTTTCGGTCTCGCTTGGCTGCACTGGAATTCCTTTCGAAATTGAGACGTTTGGTTACCTTTGTTAGCAGGATTGATCCAGGTGATCCTATTTTACTGCGGCATCGGGCGTCAGGATGACGACAAAGCCGCTATTCTGTTGCGCAGGCTGGCGATGGTTGCCGCAGCCGCATCGAGCTCACCTTCGGATAAGCCCGCCGCCATGGCCGCAAGCGCACCTTTTTCGCGTTTCTGAATAGTCGAAAATGCACGTCTTCCCGCATCGCTCAGCACAAGCAGCTTGGAGCGCTTGTGGGCTGGATTGTCCTCGTACCGGGCCAGCCCGTCCGCAACAAGCGCATCAGCCAACTGCTGAATGTGCTGTCGGGTGACGTTCTTGGCCCGGGCAATATCCGGCACAGGCTGCGGACCGTGGGCATCAAGGTGCTCCATCACGGCCCGCATCGCGGCGCTGATATCGAGATCCGCATTGGCACGGTCCGAATAGGTCTTCAGATCGTTGAAGGCGCGGCGGATTTCGACAATGAGGTTATAGACCGTGCTCGGATCTGATGGCATCGGGGCTCTCCGTTTCACCCCTTTTTGCCTCAGCCCTTTGTGCTTGTGCAAGGGGCTTGATCCGAGACGGGCGAAACGGCAGCGTCAGCAGATACAAAAGCGACGATGCGCGCCGGTCCTGCACTTCTTTGAGGCCAAGCGGCTGCTCTGGCAATTCACCCGCATCCTTGCGCCGTTAGGTGCCGAACAGCATGTCCCAATATACCAGTGTGGCGCCGTAATTGCTGTTAGTCTCGCGCACTACGGTCGAATGGTGGATGCGGTGCAGATGCGGGGTGATGACGACCAGGCCGAACGTCCGCTCCAGACAGCACGGCATGCGGATATTGGCATGGCTGAAAACGGCAATCGCCGCGTCGAAAAGCTCGGACAGCATAATGACCACCGGCGGAATGCCGAAGAGCAGCACCGTACCAATCACCAGCGGCGCTGAAAGCACTGATTCCAACGGATGGAAGCGTACGGTCGTCGACACATCGAGATGGGTATCCGTGTGATGGACCCGGTGCACCCGCCACAGGAGCGGAACATTGTGCATGGCATAGTGGAAGAGCCATGACACCAGGCTGCGGATCAGAAATCCGGCAACCAGCAAAACGACAAACGGCAGTTCAATCTGCGAAAACAGCCCCCACCCGTTGGCCCTAGTCACCTGGAACTGTAATTCGTATCATTGATTGAATTGGAATTCAGGAGATGATGCGATGGTTGGACGTGTGGCGGATGCGGTGGTGCTTAGCGAAGATGAGCGCCGTTTTCTTGAAGGTCAGGTCCGGCGGC
>JAAEOR010000858.1 GCA_024222895.1 Hyphomicrobiales bacterium
AGCGTTCTGACCTTCCGTCGGGTAACAGCACCGGGACGTCTTTGACAAGCGGTAACCCGATTCAGGCTGAAGGCCTGCTGGTCTACCCCTAACCGACCACCCGCAGGCGGGCGATGTCCACCGTGCGGTGATGAGCATGGCAGATGGCAATGGCGAGTGCGTCGGCAGCGTCGTCGCTGTCGAAGGTGGCTCGCGGCAGCAGCACCTTGACCATCGCCCGGATTTGACGCTTGTCGGCATGACCGGCGCCGACCACCGTCTTCTTCACCGCGTTCGGCGCGTATTCGGCAACCGTGAGCCCCGCCTGCGCCGGCACCAGCAGCGCGATCCCCCGCGCCTGCCCGAGCTTGAGCGTAGCGACAGCATCGCGATTGACAAAGGTCTGTTCCACTGCCGCCTCGTCGGGTCGATGCGCCTCGACGATGTCAACCAGACCGTCATGCAGCGACAGCAGCCGCTGGGCCAGTTCACCGCCGAGCGGCGCCTTGATCGTTCCTGCCGCAACGAAGCTCAATACATTGCGGTGCGCAAGCACCATGCCCCAGCCGGTACGCCGGAGGCCTGGGTCGACACCTAGGATGCGAATCGGTGGAGTCATGAGATCGAGACTTAACCGCCGACGGTTCCCGCGGCTACCGGCATTCGAAGCGCTCGAGCCGTGGCCGAAAACCCGGACCGTTGGTAGGGTTCCCCCATTGCCCGATTCTCATGTCGACAGGAGGCGCAGATGATCTCCCCCACGGCCGCCATCGTCCTGGCTCTTTCGCTCGCGTCTGTGGCCGTCATACCCGAAGCTGGCGCCGCTGACGAGGCACCCGTGCCGGTCATCATTTCCACCGACCCCTCGACCGGACTGGATGGCGGCTGGTGGTCGGGCCCCGGCGACATTGACGACGGCCTCGCGATCGCCATGGCGGTTGCTTCGCACCGCCTCGACGTCCGCGGCGTGGTCGTCACATTCGGCAACGCGTTGGTCGAACCGTCCTTCGCGGTCGCCCAGCGAGTCGTCGATGGTATGGGATCGACCATTTCGGTCTTCCGCGGCGCCGCGCGCCCGCTACCGGAGTTCCCCATGACACTCTACGACGGGAGCAAACTCGACAGCGCCTGCCTCAACCAAGGCGTCCGTTTCATGGCCGACGAACTGCGGTCAGCCCAAACCCCGGTCACCATTCTGGCAATCGGTCCGCTCACTGATCTTGCCTGTCTGGCGATGAACCTTCCTGACGCCGCCGACCGGATCGAGTGGGCGGTCGTCATCGGTGGGCGCAACGCCCATCAGCCATTTGAGATCGCCGGCACCCGCTTCGGCGATTTCAACCTCATTGTCGACATGCCGGCGGTTAAGTACCTGCTCACCGAGACCGCAATCCTCATCCGGTTCATGCCGTTCGGCTTGACATCGAGCGTCCTCATTCCTGCAGCTGACCGTGCCGTGGTCTGCCAGAGCGCTTTGCCATTGGTTGCCGAGTTCTTTTGCCCGGCAATCGTGCCCTGGCTCGAGGCATGGTGAGAATCGTTCAGCGAGGACGGCTTTCACCCGTGGGACCAGAACACGGTGCATGTCACTGCCCATCCCGAGGATTTCGTGTGTGAGCCGGCTTCCTACGCGATCGTTGATTGCTCCACCGGCGAGTGCCCCGGACACACCGATCCCAAGCCGCGCCGAATTTTGATCGAAACACACCAGATCTGGCTATCACCGGACGCCGACAACGAACGCATCGAAGTGTGCGGGTCCTATGCACCGGATGGCGGCAAGGCGCGTTTCACGGATGCTGTGTTCGCATTCGCCAGAAGCGATCCGCAATAGGGCGGTTCTGTTCAGCGGAATCCGCTTGGCCCGCGGTGAGGCAGACGATTTCTCCCACGACCGCCGCCGTTACTGACGACGTGGCGTCGCGCGGCCATTCCCATCCGGCGCTATTCTGCGTCGCGGACCAGCCGGGCATAGTTGTCGATCCGAATCGCATCGCCTTGCGGTCCATGTCCGGTCGGAAACTCGGTGGGATCACCGACCTTCGGATCACTGCGCTGCGCACCGGCCCCATGTATGTCGACCCACCGATTGCCAATGTATCCCAACGATCGGCCGAAATTCACGTAGGCAGCGCCGCGGCCCGGGTGTTCGGTCCAGTTCTTATGGGTGGTCGAGGACCAATAGCCGGGGAAATCCGTCTGCCCCGCCTCATTGACGATCTCGGTCGTCGCAAAGATCGGATCGATAGCGGCCGAACCGGTGGACTCGGGCGATCGATCATAGTCCACCAGGGACTGTAGTTCCTTGACGTTGGGCAGGCGCCAGTCATTGTGCCCCAAATAGCTCCCGGCGTTCATCGCCTGGACCCAGGCCAACGCTTCGGGCCAGTCCATTGCCACGCCGCTGTCATCTTGTGCCCACATCAGACCGGTGGCGGCATCGGTGACGGTCCCGTCGTCATTGTCGAAGAAGTCGTTCACGCCGTAGCCGGCGTCGCCACGGACATACATGACATAGAAGGTCTTCTCCCGGCCACGTATCTCCAGGCCATAGCCCTTGATCCGCCCGTCCGCAAAGTTCACGCCGAACATCGTTCGGTCGTTGTTTGGCCCGGTGCCTGACGTGTAGAGTGTACTCGACGCCAGTTGGGCATCGATGATCCGTTCGCCGGCTCTGGTGTCCCCATAGCCGAAGCCGAAATAGTCCGTGTCGATGAACGGGACGAGACCGGCTGTGCCAGTGCCCTGATAGCCGCTGGGATCGATACCACGGAAATCCATCAGCGAGTACATCTCCTTGATGGTTGGCAGCCGCCAGTCATCATATCCGCCGAGCGTGAAGCCTGCGGCACCAGTGAGCGCGTCGTCATAGGTCCGTTTATCTGCAATATCGATGTCGCCGTCGCCGTTGAGATCCGGCGACGCGGCCCACATCAAGCCGGTAACATTGTCCGTCACGGTCTCGTCGCCATCGTCGGCATAGCTGGGCTGGGTTCCCTCGTGCTGTGCGTCCTGCCCATAGAACGCTTCACCGGCGCTCGGGCAAGCGATCTCGACCGCATCGTCGAAACAGGCTTGTTGCAACGTGTCCGGCACCGGAAAAGGAGCGGCTGCAACAGCTGATCCGGAGGCCGCGAGTATTGTCGCCGCAGCAATGGCCACCTTGCGATACAGTTGGTTTGTGGTGTTGCTCATCGAAAGCCTGCCTGCCTTGTGTTGGTTTCGATTGGGGCCGCGCAGTATTGGTCCCACCAACTTCGCCGGCCGCGGACGATGCCGTCCAGCGGTTGCCCAGTCATTGAGGTAGGTCAACCACGGTAACGCGCTCCGGCGCGCCGGCTGGATGCCCCGTCCATGCGCGTTGCCTCGGCGGTGCTCTGAACGGTTAGGGGCGGCCTTCGGCAACCAGTTGATCGACGGCTACTACGCCAGCGCCGATACCGACATCATCCGCGGCGGCCAACGTTCCTGACCGCGAAATAGCTGTTTTCTGATCTCAACCGGCCTCAGCGTGCTTGACAACGTGATCGGCGCGGTTGGTGGCAATCGGGGCGTTAAGACGGTCTGTGCGGCCCGCCAACTATCCACTTCGGACTGATGAAGCACCTGGAGCGACGGATGCCCGGCTTCGGCCGCACGCCAGACACGGCACTCTAGGGTAAGGGTAGGCTCGTAGTGGCGATCAAGCATGTCTCGAGCGCCTCCCAGTGCGCCTGTTCCACTGCGGGACTGGCCGAAACCGCGCCGGCGTCCAGACATCGGGCCCCATACATCTGGACCATCCACCGGTTCACCGTCGCCAAGCGGCCTCGGAATGTCTTGCCTCGCGGGGCGAAAGACGGTCTTGTCTGTGTTGCAGACCTCGTTTCATCGCCATGCAAACCAGAGATCCTGAGGGAGGGAATCCTTGTCACTCCATAAAGTGAGCACCGGGCGGCGCGATATGCTCCACGACGTCTATTCCCGAGAAATCGCCACGGAGCCGCTGCCGAAATACCGGATGCCCGACGATCAGTCGCTGGCACAAACCACATACGACCTGATTCACGACGAGCTGTTGCTCGACGGCAATTCGCGACAGAACACGGCGACGTTCTGCACGACCTTTGTCTCCCCGGAGGCACAGGCACTGATGCGCGAATGTTTCGACAAGAACATGATAGACCAGGATGAGTATCCGCAGACGGCGGAGATCGAGCACCGTTGCGTCCACATCGTCGCCGAACTTTGGAACGCCCCCGAAGCCGACGATGCGCTGGGCTGTTCCACCACCGGATCGTCCGAGGCCGCCATGCTCGGTGGGCTGGCGTTGAAATGGAAATGGCGGAGGAAACGCGAGGCGGCCGGCAAACCAACTGACAAGCCCAACCTCATCTGCGGCCCCGTCCAGATCTGCTGGCACAAGTTTGCGCGCTATTTCGATGTGGAGCTGCGCGAACTGCCGGTGCTCGACGGCAATCTCGGAATGGCGGCGGAGCAGTTGGCCGACGCGGTCGACGAGAATACGATCGGGGTGGTCGCCACCGTCGGCGTCACCTACACCTGCATCTACGAGCCGGTCACCGAAATCGCCGCCGCCCTCGACAAGATTGCCGCCGACAAGGGCCTGGATATCCCGATCCACATCGACGGGGCGTCCGGCGGGTTCATCGCGCCGTTTCTGCATCCCGACGTGTTGTGGGACTTCCGGGTGCCGCGGGTCAAATCGATCAATGCGTCCGGCCACAAATATGGTCTGGCGCCTCTCGGTGTCGGCTGGATCATCTGGCGCGACGCCGCCGAGCTGGACGAGGAGCTGATCTTCAACGTCGACTATCTCGGCGGGCAGGTCCCGACATTCGCCCTGAACTTCTCGCGCCCGGCCGGCGAGATCGTCGCGCAGTATTACGAATTCCTGCGGCTCGGGAAGAAGGGCTACACCGGCGTGCAGGCCAATTGCGCCGACACCGCACAGTTCCTCGCCGAAGAGCTGAAGAAGACCGGCCATTTCGACATGCTCTACGATGGTCATGGCGGACTGCCGGCGGTCTGCTATTCGCTCAAGGCCGGGAAATCACGCGGTTACACTCTCTACGATGTGTCCGAGCGGATGCGGATCGAGGGTTGGCAGATCGCCTCCTACCCGCTCCCCTCGAACCGGCAGGACCTGATTGTCCAGCGGATCATGGTACGGCACGGGATGGGCCGGGATCTGATGGAACTGCTGGTTCAGGACCTGGATCGGGCGATTGGCTATCTGGACCGGCACCCGGTCGCCAATTCCGAGGCGGGACCGACGTTCAATCACGGGCGGTGATGACGGGTCGCCGTGCCGGTGATGAACCGACCGACTCGGCCACGGGGCGCCAGCGACCGTCACAGGTCCTTTTCGGCGAGTTCGCGGAACCCGTCGGGAACCGAGCGGGCCAGGCCCAGAACCACCGACCCGTAGCCGATCGCCTCCCAGCCGAAACGATCGCGGATCGTATCCATCGCGCAGTCGGCCACCCAGCGCGCCGCACCCCGGCTGGTGCCGGGGCGACGGGCTTCGTCGGCAAGCCCGAGCGGCAGGTCCAGTTGCATGCCGGTGAACGTATCGAGATGCGAGACCGAAATCCCGAGCAAGGAAATGGTTGTCTCGTCCGGATGATCCGCCAGAACCCCGCGCACCAGGTCCTCCGCGATCTCTGCCAGAATCGTGGTTGTCGAAATCGGCGCCGACAGCGTCACGGCCCGGGTGACCGAACGTAGGTCGGAGAAGCGCACCCGCGCCGTCACCGTCCGACCAGAGCGGGACTTGGCCCGCAGCCGGGTGGCGACCCGGTCGGAAAGATGGCGCAAGGTCGGCCGGAACACCCCCTCCACCGCCGGCTTGCGGCCAAGCGCCGATTGAGCGCCGGCGGACCGCGCCCGCCGATGGGTCTTGATCTGCCGCGGATCGCGGTTCCAAGCCAGCGCCGAAAGCTTGTCCCCAGCGGCCGGACCAAGCAGCCGGATCAGTGCACTTTCCGACGTTGCCGCCAACTGGCCGATGGTGCGTATGTCATTATCGGCGAGCCGCGCCCGGGTGATCGGGCCGACGCCCCACATCAGCTCAACCGGCAGATCATGGAGGAAATCAAGCTCGGTCGCCGGATCGACAAACACCAGCCCGTCGGGCTTGGCCACCTGGGAGGCGATCTTGGCCAGATGCTTGGTTCGCGCGACACCCAGCGAGATCGGCAGGCCAAGCTCGGTTCGCACTCGCCGCCGGATCGCGCGGGCGATTTCAACCGGCGGACCGAAGAGATGCTCCGTCCCGGCGACGTCGGCGAACGCCTCGTCGATCGAAATCCGCTCCACCAGCGGGGTGAAGTCACCGACCACCTTGATCGCCGCATCGCCCAGCCGCTGATAGTGTTTGAACTGACCGCCGACGAAGGTGAGCTGTGGACAGAGTTCGCGCGCCCTCCGGCCTGTCATCCCGCCATGAACGCCAAAAGCCTTGGCTTCGTAGGAGGCAGCCAACACGACACCCCCACCGACGGCGATCGGCTTGCCACGCAGCGACGGGTCGAGGAGCTGCTCGACCGAAGCGTAGAACGCGTCCAGATCGGCATGAAGGATGGTGGCCGCCGTATCCATGCTGATCCTTCAACCGCGCTGTTGGCGAACAGGCCCTACGCACACTGCCGGAGCAAAGCCCTGAACGGGAACAAATCAAGAACGTATTATTGGCGCTTGTCAAGTCGGGGGCCACACGAATGCCGGGTGAAATTCGGTCTCACCGGCGTTCTGATCGGCGGGGTCGCATGGTTCTGGAAGGGAAACTTCACGCTCGCCATTGTTATCGGCCTGGCGTTGGCGCTGAACACCGTCATTGCCGTCTCGATCGGCGGCGTCATCCTCTGCTGCTGAAGCGCATCAGGCAGGATCCGGCGGTGGCCAGCGGGCCGCTGCTCACAACCATCACCGATATGGCCGGGTTCTTCCTGGTGCTCAGCCTGGCAACCGCACTCATGCCGTGGCTGGCAGCGTAAGGGCAAAGACGTGGGCAAAGAATCGGTCGCGCTGATAAATTGCGAATGTCCCTAAGCGCTTTGGAACCGCAGGGAATCTTCACGATACTGCGAGCGCTGGTGCCGATCTCGCCAATTGCGACCGTCTGCAACGAGCGCCTCTGTCAATCGCAGCGGTCGAAATGAGCTGATCACGCACTGTTCATCGCCAAACAGGCTCTTGCCGGCGCGCGGGACAACGGGATTGCAGTCGTCGACGGCGGCCCTTACGTTTTCGATTGAAGGTCCGAGGCGGCGCAGGCGCAGAAGAAGCGAGCTACGCACAATGGCCAACAAGAACGACCCAGGCTTTCTTCGCGCCACACCGGTGCTGCGATCCGCCGACTATCCTCGTAGCCGTGCCCACTATGTCGACACGCTCGGTTTCACTGTCGTCGAAGAAGGCGGCGACCCGCCGCGTTTCGGCATATTCGAGCGCGGCCGCAGCGTGATCTTCATCGACGCCTGGCGAGGGCCGCCGGAGCCGTTCGACGGTTGGGTCGCCTACCTGCATGTCACCGACCTGGACGCGCTGCACGCCGAGCTGACGAGATCCGGCGCAACCATCACACGGGCGACCGAGAAGACAGTCTACGGCATGCGCGAGTTCGAGATTCGCGATCCTGACGGCAACGTGATCTGCTTTGGCGAGGACACCGAGTGACCGATCCATCCCCGGCGTTCGGCGATGAGCCGTCTGGCTGCTGGTCCTTATGAGTCCGACAGTTTGCTCGGGCGCGCGCTGCAGTAGGTGGCGAATGTCAGGATCGGACCTTTAGAGCGTTTTCGGGAAAAGTGTCAGCACTTTTTCCGACCGGAAAGAGCGAAGAGTCGAAGCGGCAAGCACCTCCACCTGCAGGCGCAGGTGGCCGAGGGCCGAGACCGTTAATTCCGCCGAGCGGAATCCAGAAAATGAGCCGGAGCCTCTGCTTCGGCACGACAAACGGGGCGAAGGTTTCGCGGCGCTATGCGCTGAGAGTGACCTCGGACACAACGCGCGACCGGAAGGCGCGTTATGAAGGCCGCTTGAACAACGGCCAAGCGGATGTGGCGAATCACGATGACGCAAAGTAGGGATCTATCACCTGGGAAGATGATGACAGCTGCGGTTCCCTATCGTTCGATACTCAGCATCGCCTGGAAAGTCGCGCTGCTGATCGGCGTTGTCGTGGCCGCGCGCTATGCTGGCGACTGGGTGATGAGCCAGCTCGCACCGCATCTGACGCCCACCACCGGGCTGATGCTGCACCGCCTGATCATCGCGTCGATGGCGATCTACATTCTGCTGCTGATCATCCCATTCGTTCCCGGTGTCGAGATCGGCCTTGCCATGATGGTCATGCTCGGCCCCGAAATAGCTCCGATTGTCTATGTCGGCACGGTCACGGCGCTGGTGCTGGCGTTCCTGATCGGGCGCCTCGTCCCGCAACGGCTGATCATCAGGGCATTCGATGCGATTCGCCTGAAACGCGCCGCCGATCTTCTGCGGCAGCTGCAGCCGCTGAGTGTCGATGAACGGCTCCAGTTCATCCTGCAGAGAGCGCCGTATCAGAGCGTTCCCGTTCTCCTGCGCTTCAGGTTTCTCGGCCTGGTGGCCGCCCTGAATCTGCCCGGCAACGCGGTCCTCGGCGGCGGCGGCGGCATCTGCATGATGGCGGGTTTCTGCCGGCTGTTTCCTTTGCCCGGCTTCGTGCTTGCTGTGGCTGTCGCCGTCGCGCCGGTGCCGCTGATTGTGTACTTTGTCGGCTAATCCGGAGTATCGGAAAGGCGGACGATCTTTGGCTCCCTTTGCCGCCGACGGCGGCGTTTTGTGCCGCTTGCGAAAACCGGGTGGGCGTGAGATCGAACGGCCGAACCGGTGGGTATCGTGGCAAAACGCCTCCTGACATCCCTGTCGATCTCCGGACTGATCATCGGCGCCATTTTCGCGACCTGGTCGCTGACCCCGTCGCTTCTGCCACGCAACTATCTGGTCCAGGGGGCGCTGAGCGGCTTTGCCCTCTTTGTCGGTTATGGCTTCGGGCGCACCGGCGCGTGGCTGTGGCGCTATCTCGAAATACCTGATGTGCCCGCAAAGGTCCGCCGCGCGATCGGCATCGGGGCCGGCATCGTGCTTGCTGCGACACTCCTGTTCACCCTGTCGCGCATCTCCGTCTGGCAAAACGATCTGCGCGCCTTGATGGACATGCCGCCACTGCAGGCCGCCTACCCGCTGCAGATCGGTGCCGTCGCCGTCGTCATCGCCCTCTTCTGCCTGTTTGTGACCCGGGTCGTCCGCCTGTTGATTCTGGCGGTAAAACGCCAGGCGGAGCGTGCCGTGCCACGCCGGATCGCGATTGTCGTCAGCACGCTGGTTGTCGGCCTGCTGCTCCTGTCGCTGGTCAACGGCTTCATTCTGAAGCAGGCGCTGACCCTGGCCGACAATGCCTTCGATCTGATCGATCGCCAGACCGCCGAGGGCGTGGTGCAGCCACAGAGTCCCCTCGCCTCAGGTGGACCCGGCTCGTTGATCGCCTGGGATGATATCGGCAAGCAAGGCAAGAATTTCATCACCAGCGGCCCGACCGCGGAGGAGATCAGCGCCTTGTCCGGCCGGGACGCGATGACGCCGATCCGTGTCTACAGTGGATATCGCAGTGGCGATACGCTCGAGGAGCGCGCCGATCTCACGTTCAATGAAATGCTTCGGGTCGGCGCCTTTGACCGGTCGGTTCTGGTCGTCGCCACACCGACCGGCACCGGCTGGATGGACGAAGCCGCGATGGACACGCTTGAGGTTCTGCACAACGGCGACACCGCGGTCGCCACCATGCAGTATTCCTACCTGCCCAGTTGGACGACGCTTCTCATCGATCCCGACCGCTCCAAGCGCGCGGCGCGTGCCCTGTTCGACCGTGTCTATGACCACTGGACCCAGCTTCCATCAGACGAGCGACCTCGGCTGTATGCCTATGGGTTGAGCCTCGGGGCGCTGGGATCGGAGCATGCCGCCGACGTGATCAGGCTGCTCGGCGATCCGATCAACGGCGCCGTCTTCAGCGGCCCACCATTTCCAAGCACTTTGTGGAACAGTCTGACTGCATCGCGCGAACCGGACAGCCCGCAATGGCATCCGGTTTTTCGTGACGGATCGCTGGCTCGGTTCACTGTCACTGGTGATGGGCTGGACAATCAGAACGCCGCGTGGGGCCCATTGCGGCTGGTTTACCTGCAGCATGCCAGCGACCCGATGAGTTTTTTCTCAACCGATCTCGCTCATCAATCGCCCGACTGGCTTTCGGCACCGCGAGGTCCGGACGTGTCGCAACACTTCAGCTGGTTCCCGGTCGTCACCTTCCTGCAGGTGGCCTTCGACATCCCGGCCGCGACCAGCGTCCCGATCGGCTATGGCCATAATTTCGCACCCTGGGAATATATCGGCGCCTGGGTCGCGGTGACCGAGCCACCCGGTTGGACCGAGGCCGAGATCGAGGCACTGAAAGACCACTATCGCGGGCAGCACCTGAGGAACTGAATCGGCGTGGCGACTTGTTGCTACCCGCCCGATGAACTGCCAGGACCACCGGCTTCAGCCAGATACCGCTCGAGGCAGTCGAGACTGCCGGACCAGCCGTCCGCATGTCCGTCGCGGGACGATACCGAGGTGAACTCCGCCTGGTGCAGCGTCAGCAGCGTCCGGCGACCGTGTTCCGCAAAGGTGATCGTCACGACGGTCTCCGGGCTGAGATCGCCGGCCCCGTCTTCCCAGGCATGGGTGAAGACCAGCCGCTCCGGCACGACCACTTCGCGATAAACGCCACGCAGCCAGTGCTCGGTTCCGCCCGGGTCACGCAGGCAAAAGCGGTAGGTTCCGCCCGGCGACGCGTCAAAATAGTCGGGTTTGAACGTGAACCCTTCCGGTCCGGACCAGCGTCCGAGATGAACGGGGTCGGTCCAGGCTTCAAAGACGAGTGCGCGCGGTGCATCGAACCATCGGGTGATCGACAGCTCCCGCTCGCTGGTCACGGTGCTATTCGCCTGGGCCATCCTTCTTCCCTTTTGCTTGCAGCTCGCTCAGATAGCCATCGAGACGGGCGAAGCCGTCTTCCCAGTAGCCGCGATAGGCCTCGATCCATTCGGACGCCTCTCTCAGCGGCCTCGCCGCCAGCCGGCGCGGGCGCCGCTGGGCATCGCGCCCGAGCGAAATTAGGCCGGCGTTCTCAAGGACCTTGAGGTGTTTGGAGATGGTCGGCTGAGTGAGGGCGAAGGGCTCCGTTAGTTCGTTGACCGAGGCGTCGCCCTCGGCCAGCCGGGCCAGGATCGCGCGACGCGTCGGGTCGGCAAGGGCGGCGAAGGTGACACTGATGGAATCGGTGGCCATACATATATCGTTAATCAGCTATATAGATGATTAGCGATATATAGGGCGCTCACGCCGCCGTCAAGGACCGGAGTGGCCCGTGCTATTTCCGGCAAAGAAGCCGATGTTGGAAGAACCCGAAACCAGAGGGAATGCACCGTGCATCAAAGCCGAATAGACCTGTCAACGGCGGAGCAAAACCCGGCCATTGGGCGGCGCAAAAGTCGGCCACTTTGGCGATGTGGGCTGCGACGTTTGATCGTGGGATAGGCGCCTTGGCACGCGCGCTTTCCAGATAGCTGGCGCGGGCAAGGGCGCCTTGGCCGGCCGGGGCCAATCCGCAGCGGTACTATGAGGGCTCTGACTCCTGACGGCCTCGCACACGGTCGCCAGGTCTCTCCGCTTACTTCGCTTTGCCGTCCGAGCATCCC
This sequence comes from Hyphomicrobiales bacterium, assembly GCA_024222895.1. GTDB lineage: Bacteria > Pseudomonadota > Alphaproteobacteria > Rhizobiales > Kaistiaceae > Bauldia. Next base: position 11,766 of record JAAEOR010000858.1, read on the forward strand.
GACCCCAACCACGTTGCGCAGCCCGGACATCGCTTTGTCAGTCACTTCAGCGCGTCCGATCGGCCCCTCTCAGGAGCCAGGCTTCGCCTTGAGCCTGCAGGCTCGCCACCACGCCCCCGCCGAGACGGGTTCGTTGTCCTTCGGGCTGCTCGTTCGCATCCGGCTGCTCTCCACCCCGCCTCACGGCGACGCAGTTGCCTTCAACTTCATGCAATGTGACTTCACGTGACAAGGACTCCCACCTTGTTGACAAAGCGTCCTCACGGACGCACAGGCTCTCCCCCACAAGAAAGTGGGGGAGGATGGGCATACCTTTCCACGCTTCAGCGCGACGATCCAATGGCACGCGACGCCTGATTTTCGTCTGGCTTGATCGGGGATGCCCCAACCAGGCGCGGTATGACCGAGGATCCGCTTCTGCCTGAAAGCGGATTGCTCTAG
>JAAEOR010000859.1 GCA_024222895.1 Hyphomicrobiales bacterium
CCGCAGGCGCCGATGGTGATCAGCGGCTGCGTCGGTCCGCGCGGCGACGGCTACGCTCCCGGCGCCGCGACGGATGCTGATGAAGCGGAAGCCTATCACGCGCCGCAGATCCAGGCCTTTCGTCGTGCCGGTGCCGACATGGTCACCGCGATCACGATGAATGAAGCTCCGGAGGCGATTGGCGTTGCCCGGGCCGCGGCGAATGCGGACATGCCGATCGTCATATCCTTTACGGTCGAGACGGACGGCTCCCTGCCAACCGGCCAGTCCTTGAAAGAGGCGATCGCCACGGTGGATATGGCAACCGGTGCAGCACCGGCCTACTACATGATCAATTGCGCCCACCCGACCCATTTCGACCATTTGTTCAACAGCGACGAAGCCTGGCTGCAACGCATTCAGGGATTGCGTGCCAATGCCTCGACGCTCAGCCATGCCGAACTCGACGAGGCCGAAGAGCTCGACGGCGGCGATCCCATCGACCTTGGGGCGCGGTATGCAAAGCTGCGGCAACGACACACCCGGTTGACCGTGATGGGCGGTTGCTGCGGGACCGACCACCGTCACGTCAAGGAAATCTGCCTCGCATGCGCAGCGGCAGCGTAGCCAACTGATCTGATGAACCACCGGTGAACAGGCAGTTTATCGGCGGTTCAATCGCGGTCGGCCATTGTGATGTTCACGATGCATCCAGCATCCTGGAGACTCGCCATGACCCGAACCGATATCCGATCCCTGGTCGCGACCATGCAGGTTCTTGCGGTTGCCCGCGGCGATCAGGCCACCGACCACGGCAGTGTGTACGACACACTGCTTACGCAGCAACAAACCGAATCGGCGGGTGATAAGACAATCCGACACCGTTCTCGCTCGTGCCGGATCGAGCCCGCGGGCGGTTGGACGAGTCGATTGCCCCACTCGCGCGCCGCGGTATTGATGCGCCGCAGGGGGCAGTACGTGTGAACGGTCAGCTCTTGAGGAATTCAGCAAAAGCATCAGCGTAGTCCGGATGCCACCGGGACAATGGCGGCCGGTTCTCAGCGATGTCGTTTGCGGCCCACTGGATCCGCTTGGAGTCAACCTCAGAGGTCACGTCGTTATCGGGGCAGATAATGTAGAAATCACCCCGCCCGGTTGCCTCGAACATCACATCCATGACCTGATCCGGCCACCATGCGCCATCGGCCTTGGGAGAACCGCTGGCAGCGGTCAATCCGGTATGGACCCAGCCCGGTACCAGCAGATGAGCTGTCACCTTGCAGCCGACCGTGGTCCGCAGGGTGTGCTGCAGTCCCTCCGACAGCACTTTCACACCGGCCTTGGAAACATTGTAGGCCGTATCGCCGGGCGGGCAGGTGATCCCCTGTTTCGATCCGGTGTTGACGATCATCGCATCGTTGCCCTGGTCGATCATCGACTGCGCAAATGCGTGGACCCCATTGATCACGCCCCACAAATTCGCACCGATGACCCGCTGCCACCGGTCATAATGGTCAAATGGCCCACCGCCCGACCCGGTGCCGGCATTGTTCATCAGCACGGCCACATCACCGAACGCCTCATAGGCACGCGCCTTGAGGCTTTGAACCTGGTCCATCTGGCTGACATCGCATTGAACGGTCACGACTTCGACTTCGCCGTCGGTGGCAGCGTCGGCAATGGCCGCCGCCGCCGAGGCAAGCGCGGAGTCATCAAGATCGGCAATAGCGATCTTCATACCGAGTCCGGCGAAGCGTTTGGCAGCCGCGAGCCCGATGCCGGAAGCGCCGCCGGTGATAACCACCGCACGGCCGTCTTGAATGGCAGGGTGAAGAGGCATGACAGGGATATCCTTGATAGACGCGGATGACGTGAGGATCAGATATTGAACGAAACTGAATTGGGCAACCGGGCACATTCCAGCAATGCACTTGGCAGACGCAGGTTCATGACGATGGGACAATCAGCCCTGCGGCATGAACCGCTCTTTCATCAGGTTCTGCCGATCTCGTCGGCGTCCTGGGCAATCGGTGGCTGAAACGAGTAGCCCATGTCCCACGGAAAGTAGATCCAGGTGTCCTGGCTCACTTCAGTGATGAAAGTATCGACGCGGGGGCGTCCGGCCGGCTTGGCGTAGACCGTCGCATAATGGCACTTTGGCACCATGTTGCGAACCAGTTCGGCCGTCTTGCCCGTATCTACCAGATCGTCGATGACCAGGACCGCAGCGCCCTCGCCGTCGGCGAGATCGACAAAAGCATCACCAACCGGCTTGAGAACCTCGAGACCACCCTGCTCCTTATACTCGTGGTAGGATGCGACACAGGCCGTTTCGATCAGGCGGATCCCGAGCTCCCGCGCGACGATCGCGGCGGGCACCAGACCGCCCCTGGTGACACATACG
>JAAEOR010000860.1 GCA_024222895.1 Hyphomicrobiales bacterium
GCGCGATTTCCTGTCGTACATTGTCAAAGAGGACCTCGCCGGGCGCGGAGAGACCATCCGGGGCAAAATCATCGCCCAGGACGTCTATGGACGTGACCCCGTTGCAGGCGGCGATCCCGAAAATGTCGTCAGGGTCGAGGCCCGGCGCATGCGCCAGACCCTCGATCACTACTACGACACTGCGGGGGCATCAGACCCGGTGCGCATTTTCGTCGATACGGGTGGCTATCGCCCGCGGTATGAGCGCCGCGAGGCCCCCAAACCGGGTCCACGACGCGGGAAGCCGCAGGCCGTCGGCCTCCTCGCCTTTGTGGCGGGATCACTGGTCGGCATCGCCCTGATGTCCGTCCTGCCCCAACAACAGGAGGCTTTGTTACCCCTGCCGGATGATCCGCCCGCATCCGACGGCAGGAGGACGCTTGAGCGGCAGGCCATTCTCGACAAATCTCCGGCTTCTCTTCAGGCCGTCAATCTGGCCGAACAGGCGAAATCGATGCTCTTTCCGCTTTTTGACGCGCCACGCCAAACACTCGTAAGCGAGGTGTTTCGCAGGGTGATTGAGCTCGATCCGGACTATTTCGGCGGCTACGCCGGAGCATCTCAGGCCTTCGCATCGCTCTCGATCATCTCCCCACCCGGAGCGTCCAAGAACGAACTGAGCGCCGCGGCGGACGAGATGTCCCGAACCGCAATCCGCCTGGAGCCAACTCAACCATGGGCCCAGTCAGCGCGATCCTGGTCCGAATTTGCCAACGGGAATTTTGAAGAGGCCCTGCGGCTCGGCCGCCGCGCGGAAGCGCTCTCTCCCGAGGACGTTGGCATTCTGGACTTTCTCGGCGCGGTTGAGCTTTTCACGGGGCACTTCGCCAAGGCCATTTCGGCGGCGGAACGGGTATCCGAAAAAGGCGGCAATGATCAACGCTCGGCCAACCGCAACATCGCCGCCGCCGCCAATTTCCACTTGGGAAAGTATGACGCATCACTTGCAGCCTTTCAGGCCGCGGCCGAGTTCGGCAACCCGCTCAGCGCTCCGTCATTGGCGTTCCAGGCCGCTGACCTGAATGCGCTTGGCAGGGAAACCGAAGCCCTTCAAAAGATCAAAGTGTTAACGACAGCGTGGCCCGATGCGGACATCGACGCCATGCTCCGTGGTATCTACCAGCATCCCGAACACGCCGAGGAGGTCCTGAACCATCTTCGCAATTTGGGATGGACGCCAGGCTCGGGATTCGACTGAAGCAAACGGGTTGTCACTACGGCACTCCGAATTGCCCGCCACGGAAATTGGCTCTTCATCGGCAAGAGGCGCCACCCGACGAGAAGAGGTGTCTGCCGGCATGGCTTCGTCCGCTCCCGAATGCCTGTTTCGACAAATGACCACACCAGCACGCCGGTCAGCCGCCGTCGGACTGCTTGCCGATGATGGCGATCGCCTTCTGGTAGACCCTGCTGAAGCGAGGGCGCACCTTCGTGACACGGAGCCGGCGGCAGCAGCTCGCTGATGACATTGACGCGCCGAATCTCAGCCGCGCACCGGGCCTTTGGCCAGCAACGAACCTTTGAGCACGAATTGCCCAAATCCGCGGGAATTTCCTAAGAACTGAATTTTCGAAAACCCAGCGGGGGCAATTGCCAGGAGCTGAAGAATGATACCTAAAGTCGAAGACCTGTTGAGCTTTACCGGAAAGACGGTGGCCGTGACCGGCGCCCGCCGCGGTATCGGTGCCGCGATTGCGCGCCGTTTCGCGGAAGCGGACGCCAACGTCGTTGTGCATTATCGCGGTGGCGCGGAGGATGCCGCGGCGCTTGTCGATGATATCACCGCAGCTGGCGGCGCCTGCGTGTCGGTCCGGTCGGAGCTGTCGGAAGCA
>JAAEOR010000861.1 GCA_024222895.1 Hyphomicrobiales bacterium
GGTCACCGCGCTTCTCGGCGGTTGTTTGGATCATCGTCGGGTCGGAGCCGCCGCCCGGATGTGGTTCGGTCATGGCGAAGGCCGAACGAACCTCACCGTCGACAATCGGGGCCAGCCAGCGTGCCTTCTGGGCGTCGGTGCCCGCGGCTTCGAGCACCATCATATTGCCGTCGTCAGGGGCTGCCGAATTGAAGACGACCGGGCCGAAGATCGAGCGGTTCATCTCTTCGTAGCACGCCGCCATGCCGACCCTGCCCAGGCCCTGCCCGCCGTTTTCCGGCTTGAGCTGAAGACACCAGAGGCCTTGTTCGCGGGCCTCCGCTCGTAGACCGTTCAAGAGCTCGAGGTGGATGTTTTCGTACGGATCGTAGGATGCCGGATCGGACTCCAGCGGCAGGATCCGGGAATCGACAAACGTTGCGATACGGCGCCGGAAGTCTTCGACGCGATCGGGGAGGGTGAAATCCAAGGGACTGCTCCTATAGCGTTGAGACGAGGTGACCACCGTCGACGACCAGGGTCGCTCCGGTAATGTAATCGCCAACCTTCGAACAAAGCAAAAGAAGGGGGGCGTCGAGGTTCTCCGGTTTGCCGAAGCGGCGTTGCGGAATTCGTTGGATGAGATGTTTGTCGGCTTCGGTCGCGAAAAAGTCCCGATTGAGATCCGTCTCGATGTAACCGGGGCAAAGGGCATTGACCCGTATGCCGTATCGCGCCCATTCCAGTGCGAGCGCTCCGGTCAGTTGCACCACCGCGGCCTTCGAAGCGGCATAGGCGGCGAGGCCGCCGGCCACGCGCAGCCCAAGGATCGAGGCGATATTGACGATTGCGCCCCTGGTCTTCTCGTCGCTTACGCGCTTTGCAGCAGCCTGCGCAACCAGAAAACTGCCCTTGAGGTTGGTGTCGATCACCTGATCCCAGTCGTGCTCCTCGATGGTAAGCGCTGAACCGCCTGCGGTGATCCCGGCATTGTTGACGAGGATGTCGAGTGTGCCGGGCACGAATGCTATGGCAGCCTCGACCGACGCCTTGTCTGTCACGTCCAGGTCCACAATCGCGGCGACCCCACCGTCGCTACTGATGCGGGCTTGAGCAGTAGCGAGCGCAGCTTTGTCCCGGGCAGTAAGGGTGAGGTTCACGCCGTGACCGGCAAGCAGCTCCGCAAAGTGAAGCCCAAGACCCCGCGACGCGCCAGTGACGAGGGCGGACTTGCCCGCGAGATCCTCGAACATCCGCACGTCTGCCCTCCCGGGATCGGCGTTAGTCTGGCCTCAAGGCTTGAGTGTCTCGACGAACCAGTCGCGTGCGTAGCCGGCCGCCAGCTCGATCTTCGACGCGTCGGAATAGAGCGTCATATGCGACGTATGCGGCAGCACCTCCATCCGCTTGTTGGTCGTCGGGATCTGATTGAACGCACCGATTTCCAGATCCCAGAGCGTCAGGTCGTCACCCTCGGCGACGATCATCAAGGTTGGGGTGTTGTAGATGCGTTTGACGAACGGGATGACATCGTAATTGAGAAGGAGATCAACCGATTCGACCGTGCTCTTGTTCTGGTAGAGAGGCGCCTCGGAGGCTTTGATCGCCATGAAAGTCTGCACGGTTTCCGGAAACGGCCAGGCGGACACTTCTTCTGCCGAATTCTCGGTGGCGTGCGGCAGGTAGAGGCGCTCGCCCGGTTTTTCGTATCGCAGTTTGCGATCGTCGAGGATCAACTGCCAGAGCGCCCGGTATTCCATCGTCCCGTGGGCGCGCCGCATGTTTTCATAACCGTCGATCACCGGGATCTGGCTGACGATCGATTTCACCCGCGGATCGGTGGCTGCCAGAACAAGGGCGTGGCCGCCTGAGTAGGAGATGCCCCAGACACCGATACGATCGGGATCGACGTTGTCATGTCGCTCGAGGAAACTGATCGCGTTCTGATAGTCGCGGATCTGCTGCCATGGATCGAGATGTTGCCGATTGTCCCCATCGCTGACACCGAGATTCCGATAATCGAAGATCAGAGCGTTGATACCGGCGTCGGCAAAGGCTTGGGCGTAGGTCGGCATGACGATTTCGCGGACGTAGCACCAGCCGCCGGCCAGAACCACGGCCGGCGATCGCTGCGACTCGTCGGCGAGGTAGAGCCAACTCCGGATCGTCGACCCTTCGGACTGGAACTCGACATCTACCCTCTTGGTCATGTTCGTTCCTCATTACCTATCTGAATGTGTTTGTTTCCGTGCCGGTGATGCTGCGGGCCACCGCGTCACGTGAACATGCACCCGCCGTTGACGTCGATGGTGGCGCCCGTGAGGTACGAGCCGTCAGGCCCCGCCAAAAAGCTCACTGCTGCCGCAATTTCGGCGGGCTCTGCGGCACGACCCATCGGAATTTTACCCCATTCGGTGTCCTTCATCTGTTCAAAAGTGACGCTGCGTTCCTCCGCTTCCTTGCGCAGTGCATCGAAATGCATGCTTGTGGCGACGTTGCCGGGAGCTACAGAGTTGACGCGTATCTTGTCATGCGCGAGCTCGTCGGCCGCTGTGTGAGTCAGCGAAATGACGCTTGCCTTTGACGCACAATAGGCGCCGAAGAAGCCGTGACCGCTTTTTCCATACCAGCTCGAGATGGTGACAATGGAGGCGCCGTCGGCCGTGCGCAATGCCGGTATGAAATGCTTGATCAGCAGGAAGTTGGCCCGCACATTGATGTTGAAGACCCGGTCCCATTCCTCCACGTCAAGCGTCTCAATCGAGCCGGCCGTCTGGAGGACGCCGGCGATCAGACCGAGGAACTTGAGCGGGGCGCCGATCGCGGCAACCGCGTCGTCGATGTCGCTGTACTGCTCCGGTTGGGTGATGTCAGCGGCGACGCCGATGATCTTCTGACCGTCGGGCACCGTGATCTGGCCAGCAACCCCCTTGATCCCCTCATCGCGGTCGACAAGCACCAGGGACCAGCCTTCGCCGGCGAGCCGTTCGGCCGTCGCCCGGCCGATGCCGCCTGCAGCGCCGGTGAGCACACCTGTCTTCGCACTCATTGCAGGATCATCCCGCCGTCGATGAGAAGAACCTGGCCGGTCATGTAGTCGGACTGCTCCGAACAGAGAAAACGTACGGTGCCCACGACATCGGCCGGTTGGGCGACGCGACCGAGCAGGATCGAGCTCGCCACCGACTCCATCGCTTCGCCCGGCCTCGAACTGGCGCCCATGGCCATCAAGTCGGAATCGAGCTTCTCCCAAAGCGGTGTGTCGACGACGCCCGGACCAAACGCGTTGACGGTGATGCCGTTGCCGGCAAGAGCGCGCGCGGCTGACTGGGTGAGGTTGATCACCGCCGCCTTGCTGGCGGAATAGGGCGCGAAATCGGCAAAGCCCGAGCGACCGGCGATCGAGGCGGTGTTGATGATTTTGCCCTTCACGCCGTCGGCGATCATCGCTTTGGCGGCTTCCTGCGTGCCGATAAGGACGCCAAGTGCGTTGACGTCCATCATCTGACGCCAGATCTCCTCGGTCGCTTCGAGAAACGGCTCCGGCTTGTTGAAGCCGGCATTGTTGATCATCACGTCGATGCTACCGAACGCGTTGCGGCAGGCGTCGACGGCTGCCTTCACCTCGTCGCGGTTGGTGACATTGACCTTGGCAAACTCGATCTGGCCCGGAAAGGACTTGTCCAGTTCATCGACGGTTCGTTGCCCGGAGTCGGGGTCAATATCCGCGATGACGACGCCGTAACCGGCCTCAAGCAGACCAAGAGCCAACTCGCGGCCGATCCCTCGTGCGACACCGGTAACGACCGCGCCTTTGCGTTTCTCACTCATCCGTTTTTCTCCTTGCTAACTGTCCTGGGATGGGGATCTCAAAGTTCATGCCTGGGTTCTGACCGGGGCGCTCCCGACGCTGATCCTGAACCGGACTTCGGACGGTTGCCGAGCGACGTCGAGGAGGCGCACCGGACAATCCTCGCCCTTGGAGAACTGACGACGGCTCCACTTTCGCTCTCGTGTGAATCCCTTCCGACTATCGCGACCGCAATGCCCCCGGGGGAAAACACCGTCGCATCCGTCGGGCGACTCGAAACCGGCATGTGGCACAGAACAGATCTCGGCCACCCTTGCAGGAAAAGTTGCACCGGGGATCCGGCCCGGTCTACCGCCGGGGCAGTGACACCCGATCCGATTGCGCCCTGGTATCGAAGCGCCGTTGGTATCGTTTCCTCCCCACGGACTGACTGCCTCACTCATAATCCAACCAAATTCAATCGATTGCAAGTTCGGCCCAGCAATGAATTGCAATTCGCCCGCTTTCCCTCTTATTTAGCATTGGATCAGGCCGCTCGTGCGAAGGATTTGAGACCTTGCGCGTGGGGCGATGGAGGAATCCGAAGCGATGGCGCGGCTCAGTATGCGCGAACTTGCGGAAAAACTAGGGATGGATCGCGCGACGATCTCCCGGGCGCTGAGTGATGACAAGTCTCATCTCGTCGCGCCCGCGACGCGCGAACGCATTCGCCAGGAGGCCCTCGCGGCGGGTTACCGGCCAAACCTGACGGCCGCGGCGCTGAGGCGGGGGATATCGCACACGGTCGGCGTGTTGGTGCCCGACCTTGGCAATGAGATGCTGGTCGACATCTTTCGGGACATCATCCGGAATCTGGATCGTACGAGCAAGCAGAGCACGACCCCGCTGATCGCCGAGACACTCGACGAAGGCGACGCGACGCGGCGCATGATCCACACATTCCTGTCGCGCGGGGTCGATGCCATCATTTCACTGACCTCCTCGGAGGGCGACAGGGAAGCA